>CACZOH010000087.1 GCA_902782785.1 uncultured Ruminococcus sp.
ATCTCCTCCGCGACCTTTTTGTCAAAGCCCTTCGGGGCGTTTAAACCCGTGCCGACGGCGGTACCGCCGAGCGCGAGGGAATATAACGGTTTTACGGCGTATTTCAAAAGCTCGACGTCCTTTTGCAGACTGCTTCTCCAGCCGCTTATCTCCTGGCTGAATTTTATGGGCGTCGCGTCCTGCAGATGCGTTCTGCCGCTTTTTACTATACCCTCGTTTGCGCTTTCAAGCGCTATGAACGTGTTTATGAGCGAATCGAGCGCGGGTATCAGCTTATCCTCAAGAGCCGTCACCGCCGCTATATGCATCGCGGTCGGGAAAGTGTCGTTTGAGGACTGGCTCATATTCACGTCGTCGTTCGGGTGGAGCAGCTTTTCGCCCGCGATCTGATTGCCGCGGTTGGCTATCACCTCGTTTGCGTTCATATTCGACTGCGTGCCGGAGCCCGTCTGCCAGACGACGAGCGGAAAATGAGCGTTGAGCTGTCCCGACAGTATCTCGTCGCACGCCGCGCTTATGGAACCGAGCTTCTTTTCCGTCATCTTTTCGGGACGCAGAGCCCGGTTTGCCCGCGCTGCGGCCTTTTTTAATATGCCGAAGGCGCGGATAATCTCCGCGGGCATGGTTTCTATACCCGCGCCTATTTCAAAATTCTGTTTGCTCCTTTGCGTCTGCGCGCCCCAGAGCCTGTCGGCGGGTACCTTTACCTCGCCCATTGAATCGTGTTCGATCCTGTATTCCATATCACGCCTCTCAAATCTTAAGCACTTTTATTACGTCCTTCAGAACGCCGACGCTCTTCTGCAGAGCAACAAGCTCCTCGTCCGTGAACTTCGGCAGGACCTTGCAGTGCGCCCCGTTGTGACCGACGATGTTCAGAAGGCTTATGCATACGTTGTCTATGCCGTATTCGCCGTTGCACATGGTGGAGACCGTGAGCGTCGTATCTATGCCCGAAAGCAGGCATTTGCATATATGCGTCGTTGACGTAGCTATCGCGTAATACGTCGCCGCCTTGCGCTCTATGACGTAGGCGCCGGAGTTTTTGACGTATCTGTCTATCTCGTCTATATCGAGCTCGCCGTAGCCGAGCCCTCCGTTGTTGAACGAATTTCTGTAATCCTTTATCGGGACGTTTGAAATGTTGACGAGCGACCACGGGATAAACGACGATTCGCCGTGTTCGCCGAGAACGTATGCGTGTATGTTTCTCGTGTTTATCTTATAATGCTCCGACAGACGCGAGCGCAGACGCGCCGTGTCAAGTATCGTGCCCGAGCCTATGAGGCGCGATTCCGGAAGCCCCGAATATTTGCAGAGCGTATACGTCAGGATGTCGACGGGGTTCGACACGACTATGTAATACGCGTCGGGCGCAGCCTTGGTAATGCTCGGTATTATGCTTTTCATTATATTGACGTTCGTCTGGGCAAGGTCTATGCGCGTCTGCCCGGGCTTTCTTGCGATACCCGAGGTGATTATGACTATATTCGAGCCCTTTGCGTCGTTGTAATCGCCCGCGTATATCTCGCACGGGTTGCAGTACGGCGTGCCCTGACGGATATCGACCGCCTCGCCCTCGGCTCTCGACGTGTTTATGTCTATCAGAACTATTTCCGACGCAAGTCCCTGCACCGCAAGCGTATACGCTATCGTTGAGCCGACTCTGCCGGCGCCTATGATCGTTACCTTGTTCATTATAAACTCCTGACTTTCATTTGACTTATATCACATACGATATATAAAACGGCTTAAAAAAAACGCCTATTATTAAGCATTATATATTATAGCACCGTCAAAAATCTTTGTAAATTACATTTTGAGTATATTTGTAATATAAAAAATGATATACCCGGAGAAGCAAAAAACGCAGGATATGTGCGTTTTATATATCATTTTGCCTCTTTTTGCGGTCGTTTTAATGTATTTTTTGCAATTTTTGAAGAATTGTCCTTCGCGGTAAAAAACGCCCTTTTGTAGATAATTACAAAATTGTTGTTATTATTATGTGAAATTTCATATATTTTTTCTTTTCCCCTTGCTTTTTTCTTTGAGATATTATATAATATTACCGATATGGAAAACAATATAATAACGTCGGAGGAAGCCCTTATCGACTTTGCTTTAAAGCTCGGGTTTCTGCCGTTTTTCAAAAACAGTATAAAAGGCTTTTCTTTTTTGGTGTACTGCCCCCCGGGTCTGTGGTTCACGGACGTGCCGGGACCGTGGGAATGGAAGGGACCCGTTATCAGATCGGGCAGATGCGCATACGGAAAATTCTTTAAAAACAAGGCCGTTTACGTAAGCCTCGATATGCTCCCGCACCTGTGCAGCTACCGCCGCGACGGGTATGATTTTGACGCGCGCTGCGACGAGGGGCTTGTATTCCACCGCGACAGGGAGATATATGAGATAATAGAAAAAAGCGGCAGGATAACGTCAAAGGAGCTTAAAAAGAAGCTCGGCGACGACAAAAACGCCGACAAGTATCTTACCCGGCTTCAGATGCAGACCTATATCGTCATATCCGATTTTATATACGAGCGCTCGAAGGACGGCGGCGTATACGGATGGGGAATAGCGGAATACGCGACGCCCGAGCATCTGTACGGCAGAGAGCTTGTGACGGGCGCGTATAAAACGCCGCCCGGAAAGTCGCTTGAAATAATGGCCGGCGTCATATTGAAAAACTTCCCCGAAGCGGACGAAAAAGAAGTTTTAAAACTCATAAAATAATGCGGGACACCGCAGTTTAAGGAGATATGTTATGAAAGACGAAATGACAAAGGGCCTGGGAAAATGGATAAAATGCCCGCAGTTTGAAAAGATCGGCATTCAATCGTTTCAATGGGGCACCGGGCAGAACGAACAGCACAACCCGATAGGCGACGAGGGCGGTCTCGGTATGTTTGCAAAAAATTACACCGTTGACGGCGTAAGATCGGCGCGGATAGACGCGACGGCTCTCGGCGTGTTCGACCTGTACATAAACGGAGAACGCGTTAAGAACGGCGACGTTTACGACGAGCTCAAGCCCGGTTGGGAGGACTACAAAAAGCACGTCCTTTACTATTCGTACGATATAAAGGGATATCTGCGGGACGGCGAAAACACGCTGCTCGCCGTCATCGCGTCCGGCTGGTACGGCGGCCGCATCTCGTTCGGCTCTTATCCCGACGCGGAGCTTTGTTTCATGGCGGGGCTTCATATAGAGGATAAAAACGGAAAGACAGATATTTACACGGACGAAAGCTGGCTTTCGTACAAAGGCGGCAGGATAAGGACCGCGGATATCTGGGACGGCGAATACATAGATTTCAATCAGCCGTGCTTCCGCCGTCTGTCCGGAAACGACTGCAAAAGATCAGGATGGAAAAACGCGGAAACAAAGGTATATGAAATAGATATCACGCCGCAGGTCGGTCCCGCAATACAGGTGCGCGACTTTTCCGTTTCACCGAAGACGGTAACGGTCTACGAGGGGACGAAGGACAACGGCACGGATTTCGGCGAGATAAACGTCATATCGGCTTCCGACAAAGCGGAGACCTTCAGCCTCAGAAAGGGACAGGCGGCGGTCATAGACTTCGGTCAGAATATGGTCGGCTGGCCCGTATTCGACGTTTCCGGCGCAAAGGATACGTCCGTTATGGTCCGCTTCGGCGAGATGCTGAACGACAGCGGTGAAAAATCGCGCGGAAACGACAACCCGAAGGGCTCGATCTACAGTATAAACTACCGCTCCGCAAAAGCGAAGCTTCAGTGCGTTCTTTCGGACAAGCCGAAAATGCACGTAAGACCCACGTTCACGTTCTTCGGCTTCAGATATATCGAGGTGACGGCGTCGGACGATATAGAGATCTCAAATCTCATCGGGCTCGTCGTCGGCTCCGCGACCAAGGAGACTGGATATATAGAAACGTCGCACAAAAAGGTCAACAAGCTTATATCAAATATCCTCTGGGGACAGCGCGGAAACTATCTCACCGTCCCGACGGACTGCCCTCAGCGCGACGAGCGTCTCGGCTGGACGGGCGACACGCAGATATTCTGCGGCACCGCGGCGTATAACGCCGACGTCGACGGCTTCTTCAAAAAATGGCTGCGCGACGCGCGCGATTCGCAGTCGCCCGAGGGAATGTATCCCGACGTAATACCGACGGTCCGCGTAGTCGGCTTCGGCGGCGCGGCGTGGGCTGACGCGGGTATCGTCGTGCCGTACGTTATGATGAGGATGTACGACGACAGGGACCTTGTCGCGGAACACTACGGTTCAATGGAAAAATACATGGGCTGGCTCGCCTCCCGCGGGATGGAGGGACCCAATCCGACGTACGGCGACTGGCTTGCATACGAGCCTACGGACAACAGATACATAGCGCTCGCCTACTACGCAAAGGACGCGGCGATGATGGCGGAGATGTCGGAGGCGATAAACAAGACTGACCGCGCCGTTCATTACCGCACGCTTTATCAGCTTATCAG
>CACZOH010000088.1 GCA_902782785.1 uncultured Ruminococcus sp.
AATCATTCTTAATATCAGAGCGGTTAGAACAAGCTGAAAGAAAATAACCCACTATGACACTTTCTCTATTCGAAAGATGTCAAAGTGGGCTTGTTTTTTCTTTATGTTGCCACTCTCTTCGGACGGTTTTTTTGTTAACCTTCCCCTGTTGGGGAAGGTGTCACGAAGTGACGGAAGAGGCGAACGGGTTGAATTCAGATTAAAATTTTAACTTTCTCATCCGCCTTCGGCGGCATGGCGGATTATCCTTAAAAATGAATTTTAAAAAAACTGCTTTTTTAAAAAAACGTTGACAAAATCAAAATTTTGCGTTATAATAAAGTATGCATGAATTAAGACTACAAGGAGGAAAAACTAATGAAAAAAATTCTTGCTATCGCAATAATAACGGTTATGGCGGCTGTTCTTTGCGTAAACGCATTCGCGGCGACAGAGCTTATGAACAAGGCGTGGGACGCC
The DNA here is from genome assembly GCA_902782785.1 of uncultured Ruminococcus sp. Taxonomy (GTDB): domain Bacteria; phylum Bacillota; class Clostridia; order Oscillospirales; family CAG-272; genus UBA1248. The sequence continues at coordinate 460 of CACZOH010000088.1, forward strand.
ATTTACGTTGACGGAAAGCTTGTTTCCCCTCAGACCGGCGGCGCTGACGTCTGGATAGGCGGAAACGAAGTCAAGGGCGAGATCAATGAGATCTCCGTCAGCGGCTGGGCGTTTCTTTCCACTCCGATCACGGGCTTTGCATACACGATAGACGACGGTGAAGCCGTCAAGTCCGCTGATTTTATCAAGGAAAGAAACGACGTGCATCAGCTCGTACACGAGATCGCGGAAGGCTTTGAATTCACTGTCAACGTTTCCGAGGTCGGCAAAGGCGCGCACACCTTAAAGATCTACGCTGTTGATGAAAACGGCGACCTCGTAGACACCACTTTCGCCTGCCCGTTCACGCAGGAAAAGGAAGCGTCGGCTCCCTCCGGCACACAGGACGACAATAATAACAACAATAATAACAATAACCCCGCAACGGCTGATATGGCTGTTGTTGCGGTAGCCGCCGTTGCGTGCATCGCGCTCGCGGGCGTCGTCATATCCAAAAAAGTAAGATAATATACTTTTAATAAAAAAACCGCCTGCGCGGCGGTTTTTTTGTTTTTTAAAGCGCGTCCGTATCGTTTTAATTCATTTGTATAAAAACCCGAAAAGCGCGAAAACTAATGATAATGCGAAAACCGTAAATCGCATTTTATAAATCTGAAAGGAAGATCATAATTATGAAAAAAATGATTTCAGCTGCGTTTTTGCTGATTTTTGTATCCGTACTCGCGCTTTCGGCATCGGCTGTCGGTCACACCTCGGCTGACCAGGTGTTCGGCGCGGACGGCATTTCAGACCGTGCTTCCGTCGGAAACAACGACGTTACGGGAACGGCTCTCGGAACGATAACGGACGACAAGCTCACGCTTTGGGGCTGGTACGCCGACGAACAGAAGATTACTGAATTCGGCTACAGATACGGCGACAAGGTCACGCTCGGCTCGACAAAATACACGGGCGGCGGAGACGACAGCGTTATCGCGGAGCAGGCGGGAAAGCTCGGCTACGCGGACGGAGAATCCGTAAGATTCAGGATCGCCGACATACCCGTAATGAAAGGCGAGGACGTTGAGCTTTACGCCGTCGCCAAGCTCGCCGACGGCTCCACCGTCGATATATGGAAGGTGACGTACACGAGCGAAAACGGTATGGAAATGCAGAACGGCAACAGCCAGGCGACGGATCAGACGGACGGAAGCACGCCCGAAGCGACGAACCCGGGGACCGCTGACGCCGCGCTTCTGACCGCGTTCACGCTCGGCTTCATCGCGCTCGCTGGTTTGTCAATCGTCAAAAAGGTAAGATAACTTAAGGGACGCTGCAAAAATATAAGGCGGGACGTTTAAAACGCCCGCCTTTTGATATGAAAAACCGGCCGGAACAGGGCTTTTCCTTGTTTCAGCCGGTGTTTGTATCTGACCTTTAAATATTCTTCAGCCCGTATGATTTAAGATCCGAGTCGGACAGACCGAAGGTGGATTTGAGATGACCTATTATCTTTACGTCGCGGTCGCGGAGCCAGTTTTCTATATCGGAAATATGCTTTTCCCAGCGCGCTATCGACGACGGAGCGGACATAAGAATTCCGGAGACGTATCTGTCGTCGTCCTTGTTTCTGAAATTCCACCGCTCGATGTGGTACGGCATCTCCTCGCTTATCTCGTTTGTCAGCTCGCGCAGAAGCGGCATGAGCCTGTCGGGATTGAGCGTATCGTTCAGAAGCTCGCAGAAGCGCGATATGAATTTCTTTTTGAACGTGCCGTTCTTTATAAGCCGCTGTATTATGCCGTATATCTTTTTGTCCTGTTTGAAAACGTATTCCTTCATCCTGTTTTCTTTGCTTGACATGCTCCAGTCAAAATCGTACGGTATCCAGAGCCATTTTCCCTCTTCCGTGCGCTCGCGGTAAAACTTGATGTTCCCGGGGTCGGTATTCGCAAAGTATATCTGCGCTATCCAGTAATCTATGTAGTTGTCCACGTCTATCTGCGTGCAGACGTATGCGTAATTATCGCTGTTCGTCATATCCTTTGTTGTGACGAATTTATACAGTGCGTTGTAGTTTTCCGACGTTCCGGACTGAACGATCGAAGAGCCCTTCATCCTGTCGAGATTATCGGGGTCAGCGCCCGTGTGGTTTGCGACAAATTCATCTGAAATACGCTCGCGCAGGTCGTATATGCCCCAGTAAACGCCGTTCACGTAGCACGCGACGGGACGGTAGTTCATAACCTCGCAGTTTATTTTGCCGAGCAGAGCGCGGGCTATGAACGCGTCGCGTATGTGCGCTCTGTTAGCGTCCTGACCGGCGCCGCGCAGAACGAGGTTTGAAAACACGTTGATGTAGCTGTCGCCGAAAAACGGATAAATCACTTCTTTTATCCCGTATTTATCCTTCAGGTTTATGGAAACGCTTTTCTGATCGTGTACGCGGCTGTACTGGCCGAACGTCTTTATACCCGCGTTGAAATTGAGCACCTGAGTGCCGTTTTCATCAATGTAAGTGAAATTCACGGGACGCTCCCAGCTCTGCCAGTAATTCGCTTTCGGCGCGTCCTTGAAGAAAAGGTTTTCCTTTTCATCGCCCCCGAGGCTCGGATCGTCG
>CACZOH010000089.1 GCA_902782785.1 uncultured Ruminococcus sp.
ACAAAGCTGTATAAGCACACGGCGGCGAACAAGGATATAACGATAGAGCTGCCAAAGGGCGAGATAATCGGTTTTGTCGGAGAAAACGGCTCGGGTAAAACGACGCTTCTGCGTATGCTTACCGGGCTTACTCGCCCGACCTCGGGCAAATTCGCGTACACACAGGGGAACGTGAGGATAGGCGCGATAGTTGAAAATCCCGCCTTTTTCAGAAACCTCACGGCAAAGGACAACGTGATATATCAGGCAAAGCTCTGCGGATGCGATGAAAAAAACGCGCTGCGGCTGCTCGATACGGTAGGGCTTTCAGACGCGGGAGGAAAAAAGGTCAAAAACTTTTCTCTCGGAATGAAACAGAGGCTCGGTATAGCGATAGCTATGCTCAACAACCCCGATTTTCTTATCCTCGACGAGCCGACGAACGGTCTTGACCCGCAGGGCATAGTCGATCTGCGCGCGTTTCTGGAAAAACTCGTTTCGGAGCGCGGAATAACGCTTCTTATCTCGTCGCATATTTTGAGCGAGCTTTCTCAGCTTGCAACGTATTATATTTTCATAAGCCACGGAAAGATAATTCAGACGATAACGGCAAAGGCTTTGCAGGCGTCTCTCGGAAGCACCGTAAGGATAAAAACGACGTCAAAGGAAGCCTCCGAAACGTTTACGAAGCTTACGGTTGACAGCATGATAAAGGGATATATACAGGACGGCGACGAATACGTCCTCCGGGATCCCGCGGATTACAACAGCGTAATAAAAGCGCTTTCGACGCTTGACGTAAAGTCGCTTGAAACGGAGAACGAAACGCTTGAAACGTATTATCTGCATCTGAAAGGAGGCCGCGCATGACGAACATTTTAAGAGCCGATCTGTTCAATTTAAGACGCGGAAAGGCGATATACCTTTTGCTAATCGGTGCCGTCATATCCGGCATCCTCCTGCCGCTTTTGTATTACGGAATGTTTGAATTTCTGAAATTCCTGCAGAACAGCGAAAGCCTTCTTGAAATAGAGGAGATGCAGAAAATGCTCTCGTCCTTATCGGGCTTGACGAGCATCATAAACGCGGACAGGATCTTTGCGACGGTGATCCCGATAGCGGAGGGCTACGGACTTGTCATCTGCGGCGCGGCGTGCTTCTACAACGCGCGCCAGTTCTCAAACGGGGTTATCAGAAACAAGCTGATAGCGGGCAAATCACGCTCCGGTATCTATCTTTCAATGCTTCTGACATCCTCGATAATGGCGGTATCCGCGGCGCTTCTGCATCTTGTCGTCGCCGCGCTCTTCTCGCGGCTGCTGTTCGGCGCGTTTGATATGGCGTTCGGCGATCTTGTGCTTATCATCGTCATAACGCTCGTTATTTACGCGGTATATTCCGCAATAGCAACGTTTGTCGCCTTCACGGTGAAAAACGTACCCGCCTCGCTTGTCATCTGCATAATCCTGCCGACGGTAGTGAATATGATCCTGTCGTTTCTCGGCACCTTAGCGTCGACCCTGCCGGATTTCGTGCTCTCGCTCTGCGCTGTATTGCCAACAATGCAGTCGATCCTCGTGATGAACGGCGTCCCCGGTTCGCGCATACTGCTCGTTTCCTTTATAGCCGACTTTGTGTGGATTGCAGTGCTTACCGTTATAGGCATTTTAAGATTCAAAAAATCGGATATTAAATAAATACGGTACGGATGCAGAGTGTTTTAACGGACGGTTACCGAAAAAGAACGGCCGAACGCTCGCAGACAAAGAAATATACCGGGATTACAGAGATGCGGTCCCGGTATTTTTCATATGGTTTTCTCCTGTTTACAGTACAGGATCATTTGTCTATCCATCCGACAAAGCCCTCGGCGTACTGTTCCTCCCTGATCGGTGAATAGCGCGTCTGCTCGTTTCCGATATCGTCGAGGAATCCGTTGTAGGCGCGGTAGATATCGCCGGTCTTGTTATCAACGACACGCTCATACTCTCCTATCATGTCGGAGCGCTTCTCCTGAAGTATCGTGTCGGCGGTACTGCGTTCCTCAAATGCCTCAAGGACGGGATCGGAGTCCCCTGTCGGAGACGTCGGCGAATCGTAAGTGCCGAGCACGCTGCGCCATACCTGAACGTAGTATTGCGTGTAGGAAAACGACTGTGCGATTTCCCTGAGCACGGGCTGCCAGTTGACGAGCTCTCCGAGAGGAGCCCACTCTGTGAAGATGCAGTTGATCTCCCAAAGCCCGTAATTCATGCCGCCCGCCCATACGTCGCGCGACTCCATAACGACAGCGGAATAGACGCCTTCTCCTTCAACGCCGTTTTCTTTGAAAACCGCGTACATGGACTGATAGTCTCTGATCGGCGTCGTCGGGCGGATTGCCTGAAGCTGAGCTTTGTTGTCGGGAACTATGGAGTTTTTGACGGTGAAATATTCAGTCGAGGATCTGTACGCGGTCTCGAAAAACTCCCTGACCGTACCGTTTACAAGATACATATCAACGGCGCCCGCCTGCATATATCTGTAGTCCTTCGCGGCATATCGGTGGTCAAGATTTGAAAGTCCAAGCATCGAATCCGGATCGTACGCCCGCCAGTAGAGCTGCTGCGCGTTGCCCTGCCATTCGACCTGCCAGCCCTTCGGTATCCGCAGAGTGAAATAAACGTTGTTGTAATCCGTCCAC
>CACZOH010000090.1 GCA_902782785.1 uncultured Ruminococcus sp.
CTATAAACGTCCGCTTTTTGCCGTCGTTCCATACGCATTTGCCCTTTGAATACGTAAGTCCGAACGGCTGATTTCCGAGACCTTCACCTCCCGGATCGTGAAATTCTCCGCCGTTTATCGCGGCGATCGCTTTGTATTTCTCCGCCGCGTCGTATATGCGCTGACCTCTCACGGCGTTCGGAAAATCATTGCTCGATACGCCTACGAACACTTTTGACGGGTCGTGTATTATCATAACGTACGCGCGAAACGTTCCGCTTGTGTCGAAATGAAATTCTATACCGTCAGATATATCGACCGCTTCACTGCCCCCCTGCTGATCCTCCGGAACGTAGACGGGTCCCGTGTTCGTGCTGTCGTCTGTCGGTACGTCGACCTCCTCTATTATTTTCTCCTGACTTGAATTGACTATTTTGTCCACGGTCTCATCGTCAAGGAAAAGCCCCGGCACCCATTTCGTCGCGGACGCCTGCATCGCCGAAAGCACGAGCGCGTTGCGTATCGTCTCCGACGGACCGTGAGCTATCGTGTTTATCGTGTACCACACGGCAAAAACAGCCAGAAGCAGAACTGTCACGGCTATCAGGATGATACGGTAGAAAAGCCGTGCGAAAAATCCGACGTAATACGACGCGCCGTATTTTTTCTCCTTTGCGCCAGCTTCGCTTTTGACCGCAAATCTCCTTCCGCCGCTATGTTTTACGGCTTCGCGTGTGTTTTTTTTCTCGTTTCTCTGTTTCATTTTATCCTTATTATACAATAAATATTTTACTGATATTATAATTATAGCATACGGCAAATCAAAAATCAATACCTTTTTTCCGATTTTATTAAAAACACCGCTTGACTTTGGCTTTATAATGTGATATTATTTACAAAAAAGGCGATAGTTGTATGGATCAGTTAAAAATGGTTTGGAAAAAGGGCGGCATTCCGGATGCGCCCGACTGGAGCGGACTTGTTTTCCGCCGCTTTGACGGCTCCGATAAGGATATCGACGCCTGGCTCGATATTGTGTCGCACGGGCTTACGGACGGCAAACAGACGCCCGGATTTTATAAAGAATGTATGTACTCCCACGGAGAGCTTGAATTTGACAAGTTCTTTATGGTGGAATGCGGCGGCGAGCCCGCCGCGACACTTGCGGTGATATGCGACTATGAGAAAAAAGAGGGGTATATACATATGGTCGCCTGCAAGACGGAATTCCGCGGCAGAGGCATAGGGACAAAGCTTATGGCGGAGGCGGTGAGGACGCTTGTACTGTCCGGTATGGAAACGGCGTATCTTACGACGGACGATTTCCGTCTGCCCGCGATAAAAAGCTACCTGCGCGCCGGCTTCTATCCCGCCGTACCGGATGAGGAACACGAAAAGCGGTGGAACGACGTTTATGAAAAACTGGGGATAAAGTGAAATGAAAAGGTTAACGATCGTGGTTTTGTCCGCGCTTCTGCTTGTATGCCTTTGCGGATGTGCGGTACAGACCTATTCCACGTACGAAAACGAAGGAAAATACACCGCGGCGAGCAGCGCTTCCCTCTCGGAGAAAATAGACGGTATAAAGATATGCTGGGTGAGCGGCAGCGTTAAGATAGAAACGTACGACGGTGAGACCGTAAAGTTTGCCGAGACCTCGTCCCTCGATAAACAAAACGATTCAATAGGCGAGGCGACGGAAAACAAAACGCTGAACGAAAGCCTTAAAATGCGCTATCTCGTAAGCGACGGGATACTCTGTATCCAGTTCTGCAGATCCGGTCTGAAGGTGCGCTCGAGCGCGGTCGCAGAGCTTGAAAAGGAGCTTACGGTATACGTTCCCGCGGGCGGCGGTCTCAGATCGATCGACGCGGAGCTCGTGTCCGCCGATTTATATATAAAAGGGGTTAAGGCGGATCTGATAAAGTGCGATAATATGTCGTCGGAATGCAGATTCATAGACTGTACTGCGGATGAGATAACCGTAAACACGATGTCCGGCAATACCGCGGTAAACGTGAAGGACACAATAAAGTCGATGAAGCTCGATTCGATGTCGGGCGATCTGACTGTCGACGCCGACGGGATCGGCGAACTTCTGGTAAACGGTATGAGCGCCGATATAACCCTGAACCTGAAAAAAGCTGATTTTACCTTGAGTATGACGGGGCTTTCCATGTCGCTTGAGGCAAACGGAATAAATTATGAAAAAACGGAGGAAAAAACTTACAAATTCGGCGACGGGAGCGGGAAAATAACCGTTAACGGTCAGTCGGGAAAGGTAAGCGTAACGGTAAAATGAAAAAACTGAACGTTTCGGTCATAGGACTCGGTTCAAGAGGATATTTTATGCTTCCTCTCTTATGCGAAATGGAGAATTACGAGATAGTCTCCGTCTGCGACGTATACGAGGACAGAGTGGAGGCTGGCGTAAAAAGCGTGGAGGAGAAGACGGGCAAAAAGCCAAAGGGATACACGCAATGGGAAAAGACGCTTGACGACAAGCCCGACGCCGTGCTCATCATCACGGGCTGGGAGGATCATCTGAAGATAGCGTTTGAGGCTATGCGCCGCGGGATAGCCGTGGGCTGCGAGGTCGGCGGCGCGTATTCCGTTTCCGACTGCTTTGAGCTCGTAAAGGTGCAGAAGGAGACGGGAACGCCGTTCATGCTGCTTGAAAACTGCTGTTACGGCAGATATGAAATGCTCGTTATGAATATGGTCTCGCAGGGACTTTTCGGCGAGATAGTAAACTGCGAGGGCGGTTACAGACACGATCTGCGCACGGAGGTGCTTTTCGGACGTGAAAACCGCCATTACAGACTTAACAATTACAAAAACAGAAACTGCGAGAATTACCCGACGCACGATCTCGGTCCCATTGCTCAGATACTCGATATAAACAGAGGAAACAGCTTTGTCAGCTTAACGAGCCTCGCGACAAAATCCGCGGGTCTGCACGACTACGCAAAGATACACGAAAACGTTGACAGATCGCTTGCCGATTTCGATTTCAAGCAGGGCGACGTCGTAAAGACGATACTTGAATGCTCGAACGGTCAGCTCGTCACGCTGACGCTCGACACCACACTGCCGCGTCCGTACAGCCGCAACTTTACGATACAGGGCACGCGCGGTATGTACTGCGAAGACGGAAACTATATCTATCTCGACCGCGACCATAACGAATTCATGCACTTTGACTGGGCAAAGCACTGGAACAACGCGGACACGTATTTTGAACAGTACGAGCATCCCGTATGGCAGAAATTCCTGCACGACGGCGTAAAGGGCGGTCACGGCGGTATGGATTATCTCGTATACAACGAATTTGCACAGTGTCTGCTTGACGGCAAGCCTTTCCCGATAACAGTTGAGGACGCCGCCTGCTGGATGGCGGTAACTCCGTTATCCGAGATCTCGATAAGAGAAAGAAGAACGGTGGAATTTCCGGACTTTATAAAAGCGGAATAAAGCGAATTTACAATATCCGACGGGGGCTTACGAAAACCCCCGTCGTTCTTCAGAGACAAAGCGGTATATCAAAACATCAATCAAAGGAGGCAAAAAATGAAACCGTACGTTACAGACCACGACCTGCATATACATTCACAGCTTTCGCTCTGCTCATCGGACCCCGGACAAACGACGGGTCGGATACTCGAATACGCGGTGAACAACAACTTATCGACTATATGTCTCACCGACCATTTCTGGGACCCCGCCGTACCCGGCGCGTCGGAATGGTATGCGATACAAGACCTGAACCGGATAAAACGAGCCCTGCCTCTGCCGCAGGCGGAGGGCGTGCGCTTTCTGTTCGGCTGCGAGACGGAGATGGACAGATTTTTCACGATAGGAATAAGCGACAAGACTTTGGACGAGCTTGATTTTGTGATAGTGCCGACTACGCATTTACATATGGACGGTTATACGCTCGACGCGAGCATAGGATACGACGAGGACGGGATCAAACGCCGCCGGGAGTTGTATATAGAGAGGTTCGCGCGGCTTTTATCCGCCGATCTGCCGTTTCATAAAATAGGTCTGGCGCATCTGACCTGCTCGCTCGCGTGCCGTAATCCGGAAAACGGGATACTCTTACTGCTTGACGGGATCACAGATCAAACTTTTGAAGAGCTGTTTTCGCAAGCCGCCGTAAAGGGGCTCGGGATAGAGCTGAATTTCGACGCTTCTGAATACGGGGGCAAGGAAAAAGAGAGCGTTTACCGTCCGTACAGGATAGCGAAGGAATGCGGCTGCAAATTCTATTTCGGAAGCGACGCCCACCACCCGCGCGACTTTGACAAAGCGGTAAACAATTTCAAAGAGATCGCAAAAACGCTTGATTTGTGTGAGGAAGACAAATTCAAAATCTAAGTGATATTCCGTATTTATTCTTTAAACGTTAAAGGGGGCTGTCGCGTTAAGATACAGCCCCTTTAACGTCCCGTAAGGGACAATTCATGCCGTCAGGCAATTCATGTCCGTCAGGACAATTCATGTGTC
>CACZOH010000091.1 GCA_902782785.1 uncultured Ruminococcus sp.
GACGAGGTAACGAAACAGTGACAAAAAGGGCTGACGGATCAGCCCTTTTTTTCGTCTTATACGGTTTTCCGGCGGGCTTGTCCGCGCCCTTATTTCTTATTCGCCGGGACCTTTATTTTGACTTCTATCACGCCGTCGCCGTCGCTGCGCGTGCTTTCCACCGGTATCCCCGCCTGACGCACGATGCCGACTGCCTTGTCTATCGTATTCAGAAATATACGTATGTCCTTGATCACTATTTTCTCCGCCGCGGGCTCCCTGCTTTTTTCTCCGCAGAGCTCAAGCACGTACTGCTCCGTCTGTCTTACGTTATAGCCGCGCGAGGCGGCTGTAAGGAGGACTTTTTTTCTCAACTCCTTTGACTGCACCTTAAGCGCCGCGCGGATATGGCGCTCCGTCAGTCCGTATTCCCTTGCGGTCTCTCTTTCGTCGTCGTCAAGCTTCAGCAGTCTCAGCTTGTTCGCCACGTACGACTGGCTGACGGACAAAAGCCCCGCTATATCCTGCTGTTTTACACCGTACCGTCTTATGAGCGCGTCTATCGCCTCGGCTTCCTCAAAGCAGTCGAGCCCGCTCCTTTGGATGTTTTCAACGAGCGAGAGCATTGCGGACTCCTCCTTGTCCGCCTCTATTATTATACACGGCACGTACGGAAGCTCGAGCATCCTCGCCGCACGCAGTCTTCTCTCTCCGGCTATAAGCTCGTACAGACCGCCGAAGGACGTATCCTCGCCGGAAATCCTTCTCACGGTGAGCGGCTGTATTATCCCGTATCTCTTTATGCTCTCCGACAGGCTCTGCAGACCGTCCACATCAAAATTCTTTCTCGGCTGATTTGGGTTGGGGCAGATACGCGAGGGGTTGAGCATATGTATCCTGCTCGCATCGTCCCGGTCCTTCAGCGTCTTTTCGTATTTTTTCAGCTCCTCCTCGTATAAATACAGCTTTTTTATCTGTTCCTTCTGCTTTGAATTTATGCCGAACAAGAGAACGCACCTCCTTTTTTTGCATATTTTATCACATTATTTACATTTTTCTTGTCATAAAATGTCAGCTCTTTACATTTTTCCCTTTACATTTATATAATTCTCTGTTATAATAAAAGAAAAACGGAAACGGAGTCTTCGCTTTGGATAAGATAAAGTATATACTTGCTCTTAACAACATAAGAATGACCGATGCGGCAAAAGAGAGTATAAACCGCGGTTTGAGGACCGCGTCTTCCGACGCGTGGCGAAGAAAGCGCAGAAAGACCGTTACGGCTGCCGTAGTTTCCGTTTTGTCGGTCCTGCTCGTAACGGCTCTTATCGTCGTCGCCGTCAATTCCATAAGAAATCAACAGGGCAAAGACGGTCCGGTGACGGACGCCATAACCGCCGCGCCTCCTCCCACGACCGCGCCTGAGACTGACGCGCCGGTCGCCATACCCGATGAAGAATACTTTACCGTGCGGGCGCTTTATGACAACATACCTTATTACGACGTTTTCAGATCCGCGGCTTCGTGTATGATACCGACAGAGGACGAGAGCGCAGTCGTGTTAGCCTCCGACCTGAGCGCGATGTACGGATATTTCGGCTCCGAAGATACGGAAAGCATCTGCGAGACGCTTTTCGCCTTTTATGAAAGGGGAAACTCGTATGTGTATTACAGTATACCGGAAGATCTTGATCCGAAATCGGTTGAGATAAGCGAGGAATTAGGTCTGGCTTCCGACTCCTGCGACAGAAATGAGATAATAGTGCTTTCCGCCAAAAACGGTACGTTTGAATATCTTCTGACGTTTTCTGTTCTGGAGCCGAAAAACTGGGGGAGCACTTACGGTTCGTACACCTTCTTCAATTCCGCCGGCGTTATCCTGGGAAAATACTCTGCCGGCACGGGCTACCGGATATTAAAATACAATATGAATATGATCAGGGCGAACGTATATAAGATAAGAAACGAAAAAGGCGTCCCTGTCATTTACGAAAGGACTTCAGTCAGATTCCGTACCGGTATGGAGGAAAATAGCGACGAGACGGTGATACGCGCAGATAATGCGAACGTATCGTTTGTGAAAAGAACCGGCGTCTTAAAAAAAGGCGCGTTCATAACCGATTCACACGGATACGTGCTGATGTCTGCGACAGAGAACGACCCGGAAGAAAAAATCGGTCCGTCCGGAAAGTCGTTCTATTTTCCGTATTCCTACCCACGCGGCGACGAAACGGGCGCCGTCAGCAGAAAAACCGTATGCGATATAATAAACAAATTCGATCTTCAGTGGTTTTTCCCGTGTTACGTATGTGAAAAGCCGATAGGAACGACAATAATAGGCGGCGGCATAAAAACACCGTTTTCGACCGAGGGAACGCTTGTCCCATCATATATTGATTCATCGTCTATACGCGTTGAACAACGCCTCTTTGTCGATCTGAGCGGCACTCCGCTCATCAGTTCGATCTGCTACGACCCCTCAGTGTGCGACAGACCTTATTTTAACCTGAATCTGATCAACAGCGGCGGTCTTTCGATGGTTGAAATAGATCTCGTAAACGGCACGATGAACATTTGCCCTACGCTTGAGGATGCGCTTAATCTCAGAGAGCCCGAGGCTTTGGAATCCGGCTTTGAATTTAACTATATGTATATGGCGGACAAAAAAGGCGTAAAGGGCTATCCGTTCTCCGCGTATTCCGCCGATCTTCTTCCGTTCTGCGGTGCATACGGACACGGCTCCGAAAAAAACGGATTAACTGACGCTCTCGGACTGAAAACGTTTGATTTTGTTCAGCCGATCTCGGTATCCGTCAACGGTGACGAACCCGTTGAATGGATGGACACCTTAATACTGACGAGGAAAATGCACGCGATAAGCACGGACGACGTGACAGCCGCGTTTGCAAACAAGGGAGATACAAAAAAATACCGTTACGTCACCGCGTATCAAACGGAGAGAAGCAACGTTATAGACGTAAACGGAGAAATATGCGGCATAATGACCGGCGGCGGCGCTTATCTGTTTGACACCGCTATGCATCAGTTCACATTCCTTGTGATTGCCGACAGCGACGGATATCTGCTGTATATGGGACCGGAAACGCATTATACGCAGGAAAACACGGCGACCGAACAGAACGGATACAGATTTGAAAAAACACAGTCCGGTATCTTTTTCGGCACGCTTGCGCACGCGGCGGAGCTTTGCAGCGGAGACTTTGTTCTGCTGTCCTTCAAAAATGACGGACCGGAGACGTTCGCTGAAGCCGTTTATATGTACGCAGGCCGTGTTTCTTATCCGCTTCGCAGCGGTATGAAAACAATAACCACATATAATAACGGAAAGATCGAAAAAACCGAATGGCCGTACCATACTGAGACGAACTTATTACAGCTTCCCGAACCATCGGTACTCGGTGAGTTTGTATTCTTCTCCGAAAATGAAAACGCGATTATAATAGGCACACCGGGAAAAAAGTATGACGTTTTGCCCACCGCAGAGGATGATTAATTATGGATGATTATGAAAACGTAAAAAAACTGCTTGACAAATACGGGGACGATATATACAGATTCGCCTTTGTACTCACCTGCTCCGATAAAGGCGCGTCTGCGCTTCTCTCTGAGGCTGTTTCCGTTTTGTCGGGAGAGGATAAATTCACAAAGAACCTTACGGAAAACAGAAATCTTCTCTTCTCCGCTCTCGTCGAATACGCGCCGAAGCACGCGGGGATCTTCGACAGCAAGCAGATAAAAGATAAATACGGCGAAAAGGACGAGACGTTTTACGATCTGCTGAAAGCGCCGATAGCCGAAAAAGCGTTTACGCATCTCACTCTGTACGAGGATCTAACGGAAAAAGAGGCGAGAGAAATAATAAAAAGAAAATGAGTGCGATACAGATAATACTGACGGCCGCGGGCGCGGGCGTCGCCTTGTTCAACTACACGGTATTTCTTATAATGAGCCGCAAAAACGCTCTGCCGTGGGCTTTGGCGGCGCTTATCTGTCTTACCGTTCCGCTTTTGCTCTGTGCGTTTCTCGGCGGTGTCGCGACGCGGTATTTCCCCGTTTTGTACGAGGCGCTGAAATGGATATATATCGCGCTCGGACTGCTCTATTCAACAACGTTTTTCGCGTTCTCCGCATATCTTCTCTATCCCGTCAAACAGACGGAGGACGCAGACGTCTTCGTGGTTTTCGGCTGCAGAACGTTCGGCTATACGCCTTCCTTCGCCCTGCGCAAACGGCTTGACAGAGCGTATGAGCTGTTATGCGGCAACCCCGACTCAAAAGCGGTTTTGTCCGGCGGCAGGGGGGACGACGAGACTGTGTCCGAGGCGGAATCCATGGCGGCATACCTTATGAGCAAAGGTATCCCTGAGGACAGGCTCATAAAAGAAGACAGATCCGCCTCTACCGTTGAAAATATAGAGTTTTCCGCGGCGCTCATAAAAGACGCCGGGCTTGCCGGTAAAAAAATATCCGCCGTGTCAAGCGATTTTCACATAAAGCGGATAAAAAAGCTGATAAACGAAAGAGGGCTTGAAGCAGGCGTCGCATATGCGAAAACCGACGATTTTTTAAGGCTCGTACAAAACCTCACGCGGGAATATATGGTTTGGATAAGAACGGTGAGGACCTGACCGGCGACGGGACAAAAGCGTATATCATCATAAAAAAAACAAAAAAACAAGTCCGCAAAAGGATACGTGAAAAACGGACTTATAAATATGTATCATACAGGAGGGATCTGAAATGAAAAAAACAATAGCTATCATTATGCTTGTATCTGTCGTTATCGCCCTGTTTTCGGGATGCACGGGCAGCCCGGCGGCGACGGAGAACACGACGGGAAAAGAGACCGGAAAAAGCACCGATTCGGCCGTCAGCACACCCGCCCCGTCGGAGGGTACGGCAGAGGTCCCGCCGGCGGACGGACAGCTGATCGAGGCGCACGCTCTTGTTTGTTATCTGCCGAACGCTTTAATGCCGACAGAATACAACGGTACGCTCGGCGTTTACGTGTTTTACACCGGAGAATATACCGGGATACACCCCACGGGACTTGAGTTCAGTTTTGTCATAACGAGCGATTCAAATACAAACGGGAATCTTCGGGCATACGCCGTCGAAGCGAGCGAAATGACTTCAAGGGCTAATGTCGAGCCCGAGGAAGTGGAGATAAACGGACATACCTGGCTGCGCTTTACGGTAAACGCCGGCAACGTGAACTACTATACCGTATTTAACGGCGGTCTGTATGAGGTAACGACGTTTGCGGGCGGCGAGTCGATCGAAAACTATAACGCGGTGAAGCAGATGTTTGAAAAGACTGTGCATTTTGTGATATCCGAGGATTGATACGTCCGTTTAAAAAAACGGAACGACAGAAAAAAGGGGTTTGAAAACCCCTTTTTTGTATATTCGCTTTATTGCTCGGCTTCCTTAGCCGCCTGAGCTTCCTTGATTATCTTCTCTGCGTTAGCGGCGGGAACTTCCTCGTAGCGGACAAATTCTATCGTGTATTTGCCTCTGCCCTGAGTCATGGCGCGGAGCACCGTCGGATAATCCGCGACCTCGGAGAACGGGATCTCAGCCTCAACGGTCTGATAGCCCTTCTTCGCCGCGTCGTTTATACCCATAACTCTGCCGCGCTTCTTTGTGATCGTACCCATTACGTCGCCTATATAGTCGCCCGGAACGGTGACCTTCATATCGCCGATCGGCTCAAGTATGATCGGTCCGGCTTTGACCATACCTTCTTTATAAGCAAGTCTCGCGGCGAGCTTGAACGACATTTCGGACGAGTCAACCTCGTGATACGAGCCGTCGTACAGATCGGCTTTAAGACCTACCATCGGGAAGCCTGCCAGAACGCCTTCCTGCATCGCTTCCTCAAGACCCTTGATGACAGCGGGATGGAAGTTCTTCGGAACGGAGCCGCCCACGCAGGACTCCATGAATTCAAGACCGTTTTCACCGGGAGCGAATCTGATCTTGACGTCGCCGTACTGACCGTGACCGCCGGACTGCTTCTTATGCTTGC
>CACZOH010000092.1 GCA_902782785.1 uncultured Ruminococcus sp.
CCCTGCGCCGCGCGGAGCATTTTTTCGACCGTGCGGAACGGGCAGGCGAGCGGCTCGAGATAAACGACGCCGAGCACGTTCATAACAAGCACCCGGAGCCTCTTCTCCGACAGTATCGTATACCCGCATCCCGCTACCTCAGGCGGAAAATTACCCGGACGGACAATATTCTTTGTCTCGTCCAGGTACTTTCTTATTTCACTTCTTTTGAATACGTGGTTTCCCGTAGTTATGCAGTCCACCCCGTACTGTATCAGCTGATCCGCGGTCTTCACGTCTATGCCGTTCGTGGCGGCGCTGTTCTCTCCGTTGCAGACCACGAAATCGATATCGTTCTCGCGGCGAATACCGTACAGCGTATCCGTGACGCGCCTTGTTCCGACGGGTCCCGATACGTCGCCCAGCGCGAGTATCCTGAAAATCATTTATTCCTCATTTCCATAACGTCAGATCAACGCCCTGATAGTAGTGCTTGATTATGAACTTATAATCCTTGCCCTCGTCGGCGTAGATGCCAGCGCCGTACTGGCTCAGACCAACGCTGTGGCCCCAGCCGTACACCTCGAATACGAACGTGTCAGTCTTTCTGTCGTACGAGACGGTAAAGTCGTTTGACGATAGTCCGAACAGGCTCCTGCACGTCTGTCCCGAAATGCTGACGGATCCTACCTTCAGCGTCTTCACGTGACCGTTCTCGTTTTCCGTTATGGAGACCCATTTTGCGGGATCGTCCGAGAACGTACCCTTTGAATCGCGGGAAAGCGCTTTTTTCTTCATATCGGCGGAGCTGAACACTTCTTTTGAATAAACGTAAGGCGTTTTGACGGTTTCCGGTGTGGAAACGCCAACGAGATACGGAACGTTTCCGCCCCAGACGTTAGCCATGGAATCCGTCTTGCCGTACGACGAAGCGTGGAATACGGCTTCTATCGGTTCGCCGTCGTACGTCGCCACGACGCCGGACGTCTCTATTACCGCGCGTTTTATCTTTGCGTAAACGGTATCCACGTAGTCTCTGTCGGACCAGCTTGCGCACGCTCTCTCGTAAGGCAGATACGCCTGGCAGTGGCCGGAGCTCGTGCAGACGTCCGCGCCCTCGTTTCCGTGTGCGGACGAATGATAGTATGACGTTATGCGTGATTTGTATATCGCGAACGTGCGGCTCGCAACCGCCTGCGCCTTGAGCGCCTCTATACCGAAGCGGAGCGGCATTTCAGCGGCTATGACTCCCACAAGGTAGTCGCCGAGAAGCATCGTCTCGTATTTTCCGGTGGATTTTATAAATACCTTGATGTATTTTGCGTCGCATCCGCGGTATTCGCCGGATTTATTGTCCTCGGGATCGGCGGATCCGCTCTGTTTCGTCTCCTCGGGTTCCGGCTTTTCCGGCGCTTTCGTCGTGGTCTCCGGCGCTTTCGTCGTTTCGGGAGCCTTCGTAGTCTCGGGCGCCTTCGTAGTCTCGGGCGCCTTCGTCGTCACCGGGGCTTTCGTCGTTTCGGGCACCGTCGTCTCGGGCTCCGTCGTAGCGGGACCGAGCACGCGCTCCTCTATTTCCTCCCACTCTTTTTCAAATTCGGGGTAGTAGGAGTATTTATCCGCTATGGTTTCCGGATCGTTTGCATACATGACGTCGGGATATTCAAGCTCATCGCCCGTTCCCATAGCCTCGGGACCGAGCTCAAGCACGGGTGAAACGTATTCCGTCTGCTCGTCGTACGTCTCCTCCCCCGTATCCTCCGGCAGGTCCGCGACCGTCTCAAACGTCACCTGTTCCGTTTCGGGCTCAGGCGGCGCCGGATTTGTTTTGTTGTATGTAAGCGTTATGACGGACGGTATTATGAGCGCCGTCGCCAGAAACACTCCGCACAAAGATAAAAGCTGTTTCAAAATTGAGTTCCTTTTCCGTATTGTATATTTGAGGTCAGCTCAGTTCCCAGACTATTTTGTTCTCTCTGAACGTCCCCTCGTACGACCGCCCCGACACCCAGTAATACGTGCCGTGACCGTCCATCATGTTGTTTTTGAATTCTCCCGTGTAATATTCGCCGCTTTTCCAGGTGTAGGTACCCTGTCCCTGTCTTACGTCGGACACGAACTGTCCCTCGTATTTGTCTCCGTTTGCGAATATGAACGTGCCCTGTCCGTCCTTGACGTCGTTTTTGAAGGTGCCGCGATAGCTTGAGCCGTCAGCCCAGCTGTATGTTCCCTCGCCGTCCTTCATATCGTTTTTATATCCGCCCTCGTACGTGGAGCCGTCCGCCCATGTGTATTTGCCCGTTCCCTCGCGCACGCCGTTTTTCATAAAGCCCTCGTATTTATCCCCTATCTGCGGAGAATAGATATATACGCCGTAGCCCGTCATCTCGCCGTTCACGAAATCTCCCTCGTACGATTCGGCGTTTTTTGTCAGCGTGCCCTTGCCGTTCGGTATCAGCTCCTTCGTCTCTCCGACGTATACCGAGCCGTCCGAATACTCAAGTCTGTTGTTTTTCAGGTCTACGTTCGCTTTGGTGCCGTCCGCAAAATACACGGTGCCGGACAGCGGCTGCCCGCTTTTGTCTGTTTTGCCCATAAACCTCGTCTCGCCGCCGTCGGGGCTCTGATACTTGATTATCCTGTAGCCCGAAAGATACACGGTAAGGTAAGCCGCCGCCACGAATACAACGGTAAGCACGAGAATGATTATAACGGCTTTGACGGCTTTGCCCGCCTTTACTTTTTCCTTTAATTTCACTTTTCTTCTCCGTTTGCAGTTTTTGCGTCCTGTTATATCATATTCGGGATATACGCGCTTATATTACTGCAAGCCCGTAAAGTTTTTAAAAAGCTCCACGATCTGGGGAACGATTATTATGGAAACGCCCGCGACTATGACGAATAGCAGTATGCCGAACAAGGCGGATAACACGCTCGTCCCCTTTTTGGAAAATATGTTGTCCGCCCGGAAAGAAAGCTCCTCGGGTATATAATAAGAGGAAGAGGACAGATTGGCTTTTTCCGCCATGCGCTTTTCTTTGCCCTTGAGGCGCGACGCGTCCGGCGCTCCCTCGGGAAGCACGCTTCTTATGACGGCGGAATAAGTCCTGCCGTTTTTCAGCGCCGCTTTGACGAACACGTTGCCGTTATACTTTGTGGTGTCGAGCCGTATCGCCGAACCCTCGTCC
Organism: uncultured Ruminococcus sp.; assembly: GCA_902782785.1. Taxonomy (GTDB): domain Bacteria; phylum Bacillota; class Clostridia; order Oscillospirales; family CAG-272; genus UBA1248. The sequence continues at coordinate 3,165 of CACZOH010000092.1, forward strand.
TTTGCGCCGCTTTCAAGCAGGAAACGGACGAAAGAGCCGAGAACGTGTTTGTGATAAAGCGATATGAGCGCGGCGGCAACGACCCCCGCGAACAGGCATATTATTATGACGTACACGTTTTTGGCGAATTCCGGCGACGTTTCCGAGCTGAAAACAGATGGCATTATCACAGATCCCCTTTAAAAATCCCATTTTTACAACATAGGGTATCAGGCAGCGTTTTGCAAACAATATGTAGTAATTATATCAAAAATGTCTGCATTTTACTATAGATTGATACTGCTATTATACCCCCGATATGTTTATCTGGGTTTATAGTTTTGTTAACAGATATTAAAATTTGATGGTTTTTTCTGAGTCAGAAATCAAAAACGTCGTCTCCGCAGAGCTTTTTTATAAGCGTTTCAAGGTCGTCGTTGTCCGTGTATGCTATCTCAAGCGTGTGTTTTCTGCCCTTGTTCACGGTAACGCGTCTGCCGAGGATCGAGAACATCCGTTCCGAAAGCGCCGCGTCGTAGCTCTCCTTGCGTTCGTCTCTGACCCTGACCTTCGGCGGCTCTCTGAGCTTCTTTACGTAAGCTTCCGTTTCGCGGACGTTAAGCTCAAGCTTTATAACGTCATCCGCGGCGCGTTTTATCAGTTTTTCATCCTGCAGCCCCGCAAGGACCTTCGCGTGACCGTCTGACAGCTTTCCGTCTGCCACGTATTTTCTCACCGCATCCGGCAGATCGAGCAGACGGAGCGCGTTTGCAACCGAGGAGCGCGGTTTTCCGAGCCTGTCCGCCAGCTGCTGCTGCGTCAGGGAAAAATCGTCGATCAGAGTTTTGTACGCCTCCGCTATTTCCACGGGGTTCAGATCGGTGCGCTGTATGTTTTCTATGAGCGCGACTTCCGCCGCCTCCGCGGACGTAAGCTCCGTTATTATGACCGGGACCTCCGTCAGCCCCGCTTCCTTTGCGGCTCTGTATCTGCGTTCGCCCGCAACTATCACGTAAAAGCCGTCGCCCGCGGGACGTACGATTATGGGCTGCAGTATGCCGTGAAGCTTTATGGACGACGCAAGCTCCGTTATCGCCTCCGCGTCAAAGCTTTTGCGCGGCTGGTTTTTATTTATCTCAATGTCGCCGACGGAGAGAACGGAAACGCCCGCTTCCTCTCTTGAATTTGACTCAAACAGCGCGTCAAGCCCGCGCCCCATGGCTTTCTTTTTAGTGCTCATACCGACCTCATATAATATAATAGAATAATATATATAATGGGAGCTTTCCGTTTTTAATGTTCCACGTGGAACAATACGGCGCTTTTTATCTCACAACAGCGGCAGATCCGTTCCGTTCAGACGCTCGCCTTCCTCCCGGAGGAGGTTGTACGGCTCCGGCTTTCAGAAGCGCGGCTCCGCTTTTTTTGTCCTGTTTTGATGTTCCACGTGGAACATCACATCGCAAGCCTTTTGATTATCTCCTCGCACACCGCGGCGTAAGCCTCCGCGCCTTTGCCGTGCTTTTCATAATACTGTATCGGCTCGCCGAAGCCGGGAGCCTCCGATATCTTCACGCTGCGCGGTATGACGGTTTTGAACAGCTTGTCCGAGTAATATTTTTTAAGCTCCGCCGTTACCTCGTGCGACAGGTTCAGCCTGCCGTTATACATCGTGATAAGTATCCCCGTCAGCTCAAGCGACGGATTGTATCTGCGTTTGATCTCCTTGACCGTCATCAGAAGCTGCGCCAGCCCCTCGAGCGAGAAATACTCGCACAGCATCGGCACTATTATGCCGTCGCTCGCAACGAGCGCGTTTACTGTTATGAGCCCGAGAGACGGCGGGCAGTCGATGATTATCATATCGTAGTCCGCTTTCAGCGGCGATATCGCTTTTTTCAGCCTTTGTTCGCGGTTTTCCGCGTCCACAAGCTCAAATTCCGCGCCCGCGAGGCTTATGTTCGACGGCATTATGTAAAGATTGTCAAACTCCGTTTTCACAACGGCGGAGCCCGCGTCCCTGCGCGAGATCAGCACGTCGTACGTCGAATTTTTCATATTCTTTTTGTTTATGCCGACACCGCTCGTCGTGTTGCCCTGCGGATCGCAGTCTACGAGAAGCACTTTTTTTCCTTTCAAGGCGATGCCCGCCGCCACGTTTATCGCGGAGGTCGATTTCCCGACGCCGCCCTTCTGATTTGCAAAAGATATTATATTCGCCGTCACTTTGCCTCATCCTCCGTCTGCGTTTCGTTATTTTCCGTCTCTTTTCCGGGATCTTCCGCCCGTTTTTCCGTATCGTCGGTTATTTCCGCCGGTACATCCGTATTTTCCGTTATTTCCGCATTTTCCGTCAACTCTTCCGCATTTTCCGTCAACTCTTCCATATTTTCCGCTGTTTCCGCAGCATCCGTCCGTATTTCGGCGTTTTCCGCCGTCACAGCGACGGCTTGCGTCTGTATTTTTTCTTTTTTATCCTGTTTCTTTCCGGTTTTGCCGGATTTCGGACCCGTTATGCGGAAAGCGAGCAGATCGAGCGGACGCGCCAGCTCGTTCATTATCAGCACGGCGGGATACGCGCCGTCGTAAAACAGACCGGAATATCTGAATATCACGGTAAGTCCGCCGCATCCGATCCCGAATATCACCTGTCCGAGCGTCGTGCAGGGGCTTGTCGTGTGGTCTGTCGCCATGAATACCGCCGCAAAGATCACGCCGCCCGAAAGCAGGGAATACACCGCGTAGCTTGAATCTATGTCTATCCTCGGGAACGCGTACGTCAGCGCCGCCACCGTCAGAAGGAACGCAACGGGTATTTTGAACGATATTATCCCGCGGCTTATAAGGAATATGCCGCCTATAAGGATGAGAAGCGACGAGATCTCGCCCATATTTCCCGCGCATTTGCCGGAAAGCAGGTCGAAGACCGCCTCACGCGGGAACGCTCCGTTGTTAAGCGCCGTCATCGCCGTTTCCGTCGAAAGCTCCGGGCTGACGTTTGCGATAAGCGGAAGACGGGTGAAAGGCGCCGTATATATCATCATTTTGCCGAAAATCAGCATCAGTACCGTTCTTGACGCGAGCGCCGGGTTCAGAAAGTTCTTTCCCGCGCCGCCCGACAGCTGTTTTACCGTCATTGCGACGACCCCGCCTATAAGCGCTGCCCAGACGGGCACCGCCGCCGGCAGCGTCAGAGCGAGCATAACGCCCGAAACTACGGACGTGAGGTCGCCTATGCGCGGTTTTTTATACAAAATCAACGTTATGAGCGCTTCCGTGCCGACGCTTGACACGACGCACGCGGCGATGACCGTGATCACGCGCAGACCGAAAAGGTAGACCGCCCAGATGATAACGGGCAGAAGCGCCGCAAGAACGTGCAGCATTATACCCGGAACGGACACCGCGCCGCTCAGAAACGAGCCGTGCGCGCCGCGTTTTACGGGTTTTATTTCTCTTTTGAAATGTTTTGACGCTTTTGCTTTCATTTTATTCCGAGACGTCCTCCGGTAATTTCTGCTTTGCCGCGCTTATGAGTTTTTTTACGGGTATATACGACGGGCAGACGTAGTCGCAGCAGCCGCATTCCGTACACGCCGCCGCGCCGTACTGTTTGCAAAGCGAATACTTCTTTTTTCTTGACAGCTCAGCCAGATAATACGGCATGATCCGTGACGGGCAGACGCTGACGCATTTGCCGCAGCGCGTGCATTCCGTCATTTCCGGGATCCTTCTCCCGTCGCCGTGGTAGACCACCGTCACCGCGTCCGTTTCGGAAGATACCGGTTCGTCGGAGCTTTTCAGCGCGCGTCCGCGCATTATTCCTCCCGCTATTATGTGTCTGGCGCTGTCAAACGTGATGCCCGCGAACGTAACGAGATCGGATATCGGCGTTCCTATCGGGCAAAGCACGTTTTCCGTGTCCACGGTCACAACGCGCTCGCACTGCGGTATGCCGAACGCGACGGCGCGGAATACGGCGGACGCGGTCTCCGCGTCAAACACCGTGCATTTGGAGCGCTCCGGCTTCGCCGCGTCCGACAGTCTGACGCCGCTCACGGCGCAGATAACGGAAAATTCCTCGTCCTGCGGGTATTTCGGCTTCACGCGTCTTACGTCGAATAACGGATCGCGCCGTGTGAGCGATTTCAGCTTCTGCAGTATCTCGCCGCTGTTTTTTTCTATAACTATCTCGCATCTTCTCACGTCAAGCGCGCGCATAAGAAGCTTTGCGCCGTTCAGCACCGCCTCCGTGTCCTCGTATAAAAGCGCCTTACGGCTCGATACGCCGGGCTCGCTTTCACAGCAGTTCAGAAAAAAACGCTCCGTATTATTGTTAGCATCTATAATCTTTTTGTATGCAAATCTTTTTGCTCCGCGGCAGGTTATGCCCGCTCGCTTTATCAGATCCGTCAGAATCTCGGGCGTCAGCTCCTCAAGCGTGCCGGAATAACCGTGCAGCTCCGTTTGTCTGCCCGCTCCGTCGGTGTCCGTAACCATACCGCAGACCGCCCCGTTTCTGTCCCTCAGATATTCTCTCACAACGCCGGAAACGCCGCTGTAGACCGGAACGGCGTCGCCCTTATAAACAAGCTCGCCCGTCTGCATATACCGCGCGACGGCGTCACCCTCCGATACCGACGGGATGAATTCCATATCGCGTTCCTGCGAAAAATCCGTCACCGTATACGGCGGGTCGTCATACTTTTTTATTCTTTTAAGCTCGGAAAAAGCGAATTTCGGCAGGTCTATGCCGCCCGTAAAGGTCAATGCCATATTTTACGTCCGTCCCGTAATATTTCTATACTTATACAGTATATATTATATCACTTATGGTTTATCTTTACAATGACGCCGTCCTATATTTTTATAAATATTTTATAAATATTTTTCTTCTTCCGCTATATGCGGAGTCTGTGCGCGTTTTTTTGTTTTTGAATTTCGTTTATTCTATTGCATTTTCAAAAAAAACATGATATAATAAAGCAAATCTGAAAACGGAGAGGTGCTATTATGTATCGCATCGGGATAGATTTGGGCGGAACAAAAACAGCCGCCGCTCTGATCGATGAAAACAACAGGATAATCAACAAGCTTTCGCTGCCGACGGAGCCGGATAAGGGGAACGACAACGTTTCTCAAAACATAGCCGCGCTCGTCTTCGAGCTCTGCAGGCAGGCGGGGATAAAGCCGGCTGACGCGGAGCGTATGGGCATAGCCGCGCCCGGCGCCATAGACAGCGACACGGGCTGTATAGAGCGCGCGCACAATCTCAAAATGGAGCATTACCCTCTTGTCGACAGGGTGCGCGAGCTTACGGGTATAGCCGATATAAGGATAGAAAACGACGCAAACGCCGCGGCTCTCGGCGAAGCGGTCGCCGGAGCGGCGAAGGGAACGGAGTGCTCCGTCATGGTGACGCTCGGGACGGGCGTAGGCGGAGGCTTCATAATTGACGGCAAGGTCTTCTCCGGCTTCAATCACATAGGCGGAGAATTCGGACATATGGTGATAGAATATAACGGACGCCGGTGCAACTGCGGAAGGCGCGGCTGCTGGGAGGCTTACAGCTCGGCGACGGCTCTCGTGAAGCGCACGAAAGAAGCGATGGAAGAAAATCCGGATTCATTGATGCACGACGTCGCAAAGGAGCTCGGCAAGGTGAACGGAAAAGTGTCGTTCATAGCCGCAAGGCGCGGCGACAAGGCGGCGGAGGCTGTAGTTGACGAATACGTTTCATATCTGTGCTGCGGCATAGTCAACGTCATAAATATGCTCCAGCCGGAGGTCCTTTGTCTCGGCGGCGGCATTTCAAACGAGGGCGACGGGCTTATGATACCGCTGCAGAAAAAGATAGACGAGGAGATATTCGTCCGCGGCATAGGAAGAACGACCGAAATAAGGATCGCGCGGCTCGCAAACGACGCGGGTCTGATCGGCGCGGCAAATCTTTAATTACTTTTCAAGGAGAATCGGGATGTTAAAGCAAAAAAGATTTCTTATACCCGTTATTGTAATTTACGCGGTGCTGATATACGTTATGATCACAACGGCGGTCAATCCGGGCTTTGATTATTCGGTATCGCTCGCGCTCACGTCGGGCGGCGCGGTCACGTATACGATAGGAAACATACTCGAGATATGGGCGGAGCCCGTACCTCTCATACCGCTTTGCTTCATACTTGCCATGGCGTCGGTATGCGCGATAAGGACGAAATATAAAAACAAGCTGCCGCAGATACTCGGCGGCGTGCTTCTGATAGGCGGCGCGGTGCTCTCATATCAGATAGTGGAACGCGTAGTGAAGTATTACTGCAAGCTTGAGGACATAACGGCGCCGTGGATAGTCAAAGAAGGCACGTTTGCGTCAAGTCTCTTTTGGGTAAAGGCGCTTTGCGCTCTGGCGGGCGTGCTTATGATGTTTTTGTTCGTCTTCCTTTCGGCAAAAATCAGCCAACAGCGGCTGAAAAAGGCGCAGAGAGTGCTAATTTTCTGCATCGTATCGCTTCTTCTGGAGCTTGCGATAATCGAGGGGATGAAGACGGTATTCGGCAGGATGAGATTCAGAGAGTGGATCCAAAATCCGACGAACGGCGGGTATTGGCCGTGGTACAGGATAAACGGCAAGCCGGCAAGCGACGCGTTCAAATCATTCCCGTCGGGACATACGGCAAGCGCGTTTCTCATAATGCCGATAACGTTTCTTTTTGACGCGTTCGGCCGCGAAAAGGCGGGCAGGACGGCGAGAATAATCCACCTTTGCTGGGTCGC
>CACZOH010000093.1 GCA_902782785.1 uncultured Ruminococcus sp.
ATTTCTTCATTAGCCCGCTTGCGGGCGTCTTCATTTTCGGCGCGGCAAAGTTTATACATAATACTTCCTTATCACGCCGCGCCGAAACCCGTTTCCGTTTGATTTGTGCTTTACCGTCCGTCGTTTGATTCATCCGACGTTTATTTGATTATAATTTCCGATATCTCCGCTTTTACGTCTCCGAACGCGATACAGACAAACCGGGCTTTTGAAACGTTGATCTCCGTGTATTGAGAAAGCGTTATATCCGCGCCCGCTTTTCCGTTTTCATCCTCCGTATAAACGCGCAGTCCGTCTGATTTTGAGAGGTAGAGCTTTACCGTCTCCGCGTCTCTGACGTCCAGTCTGAGCGTTTTTCCTTTCACTTTTGAGGGATCGGCTTTGAACGAGGTGAAAAGATTACGGTCAAACATGGCAGAAATGTCCGTATTCTTACCGCCGTCAAACGAGGATTCTCCGGGCAGGACGTATTTTTCCTGTATTTCAAACTCCGTTATGATAAGCCAGTACTGCTCCGTCTGCTTTCCGCGCAGACGGACGTATCTTGCCGTGAATTCCGCGCTCTTCTCCGTCGTTTTACCGGTCGTATTGCAAAGAAACGTGTAGTTCTTGCCGTTCGTCGAATACTCTATTACTCCGTTTCTCATATAATCGTCCGCGTGTCCGTCAGCGCTCATATAAAGGCGTACGCCCGTTATCTCCTTAACTGACCCGAGATCGACCGTGAATGCGCTTCCGTTTACCGGCGCGCCCGCCGTCCAGAAAAACGTAGAAGGATCGCCGTCAAGCGCGTAATACGGATGGTAATCCGCATACGTCTGAAGCGTCGACGACAGCGTTCTTCCGTCCGCTCTGCCGCTGCCGCCCAGATATCTGTTTATCTTTGAGCGCGCATCCGACAAAAACGGAACGAGAACGTCCGGGCTGACCCTGACTCCGGCGCTTTCACTCTGCGAATAAGCCGAAACGAACGACATGGCGTTTGCCGCGCGCTCCGCCTCGTCTTCCGCTTTCTCGAATTTCAGATAAGCAAAAGCGGCGGAAACCATATCTTTCGCCTTGTTAAGCCATTTTTTGACCTCGGACAGCAGTTTTTTCTCTCCCTTTTCCGACAGGACGTCAAGATCGGTTTTCATCTTTTCAAGATCGGACAAAAGCTTTTCCGCGGCGCCTTCATCCTTGTTTTTATATGCTGCGATATCGTCCTTCAGCATAAACGAGGATCTGTTTCCGTTTATCGCAGTATCGCGCGTGAGGTCCATAAGCGCGTATAAGCCGTCCGAGCATTCGGGCGCGACGTATTTCACCGCCGCCGCAGCGGACCCCTCGGGCTCGTATGCGGACGGATTCCAAAGGTAATCCGCTATCGTTATGAGAGGCACCTCGGACGCGTAGCCCTGGTTCATGGGATTTGAAACGAGACCCGAGATCGAATTATAAAGACTTGCGTCAAGGCTTACGCACGGACCCATAAAGAGCTGATCGCCCATCGTGTCGTTCACCGGATAATTCCACCAGATATAAACGTTTCTTTCAAGCTTTTTCGTGATGCTTTTCAGATCGCTTTCCTTGATGGACGCCGGAAGAACGTAGTTGCCCGTCCACATCACCATTATATCGGGATCGAGCAGAGGGGCTATTTCTCCCGTATAACCGGTAACGAGCGCCTGACAGAACTCGGGCGTTATCATTATCAGATCGGTACAGCCCTCGTGCGTTTTTACGAATTTCTTCTGAAAATCGTTGCAGAGCATCGCGTGACCCTTTGCGTCAAGCGTCGGGATGTCGTCAAGCAGTATCGCAAAATCGCGCACTCCGAGCGCGTACATGGAATCGCACTTCTCCGTCAGCTTAGAAAAATCCTTTTCGTATCCCGCACCCAGATCTATATCAAGTCCCGGAGATATCGCGTAAACAAAGCGGACGTTGTTTTTTATCGCCGTATCTACAAGCTCCCTCATCACGTTTATTTCCTTATCCGTGTAAAGAGCGCGCCATTGAGAGCGGTGCTTCGGGTCGTCCTTCGGGGCGTATATATACGTGTTCAACTTATATTTGCCCATGAATTCGAGCAGATCGAGGCGGAAGGCTCTTGTCCACGCCGTACCGTAAAAGCCCTCAATAACGCCGCGGAACGCGACGGCGGGCTTGTCCTCTATCTCGGCGGCGGCAAGTCTTCCGTCGCATCTGAGCTGCGCCAGAGTGGATACGGCGGCGAAAACTCCGCGTCTTCCCGATGCGGTCACGGTAACGCCGTCCTTCGTCACACTCAGTCTGTATCCCTCTTCTCCGAGCGCTTCGTCTTCGTTTACGGCGACCGGCAGACCGCCGGCGCCCACTTCAAAGCCGAATTTCGTAAATATGTCGTTATATCCTTCGTCAGACGGCGAAAGAAGCGACGCGGGAGCGGACTCCTCTCCCCTCTCCGAAACGACGGCTTTTACGGGAACGGGGCGCAGATCGACGGAGAGAGTTTTATCGTACACCTTCTCGGGCTCCGTTTCCGCATCGGTTTCCGCATCCGTCTCCGTTTCGGTCAGCGCTTCCGTAACGGTCACGGTCTCGCCCGCCGTTTCCGTATCGCCCGCGCCGCCCGTACACGCGGCAAGTCCGAATATCATCAAAGCCGCCGCCAAAACTGCCGTTATCCTTTTAAATTTCATACCATTACCTCACATAAGCGGTTTTTACGGTTTGATTATAACATAAAGAATTTGATATGTCAATATACAAATAATAAGTAACACATAATATAAAAACGGCGATGCGGAAAGTCAAAAGAATCATACGGTAATAACCGGAATCAACCGCTTTGCATATCAATCCGGTATCACAAGCTTCATTTCAGAATGTGATAAATCAACTTTGATCCTTCAAAATATAATCTCTTTTCAGTTTCCATGTCTTGACATTTCTCCTGCTTTGTAGTATAATGAAAACGAAGAATCTGAATACACACAATATCGCCTCATTGTGCCCTGCCTTTCCGCTTCGACCCGCAGAAGTATCTCATAAAGACTTGAGATCCGGATAACGCAGGAATCAAGTTCAAACGTCTTTATCAGATTGTAAAGATTCAGAGGAAACAAAATACTGAATAATAACAGGAGTACAACCATGAAGAAACTGTTCATAACGCTTGCATGCATCGTTACGCTCGCCGCGGCGCTTGCTCTTTCCGCTTTAGCCATACGCACGGATAACGGAGTCCTTGTATATGACGCGGATCGCATAGAGGAGATCCTGAACTGTGAGGCGGGAGAGCGCGATATC
>CACZOH010000094.1 GCA_902782785.1 uncultured Ruminococcus sp.
AGTCGACCTGCTCCGTAAAACGGAAATAACGAACACGCTCGACCGTATGATAAAAGACGCGAAAGCGAACGGCGACGCGGCGGAGGCTGAGGAAACGGCTCAGTTGTGGTCGGTCTTCGTCTCGGTATCAACTCAGCTTTCCGCCGTCTGCGGCGACCTGCCAATGAACGCGGCGCAGTACACGGAGCTGTTTGAGACCGTCCTGTCCGAAACTGACATAGGAAAGATACCGACATCTACCGATCAGGTAACAGTCGGCGACGCGGCCATGCTCCGTCTTCACAACGTAAAGCACGTTTACCTTATCGGCTGCTGCGAGGGGGAATTCCCCGCCGCGATAACGGACACGGGTCTTTTCGACGACGAGGACAGGGCGAGACTCCTTGACGCCGGCATAGACCTGCCCGGCACGACCGATGCGCAGAACGAACGGCAGTTATACGATTTTTACAGATGCGCGACCGCGGCGGAAAGCACGGTCACGTTCTCGTATAACGTCTGCTCGCCCTCCGGCGCGGAAAAGCATCCCTGCCACATTTTATCTGATATAAACAATATCTTCGGCGAGATAAAGCCGGAGGAGGGCGTATCGCCCGAGGATATGGCGGGCTCAAAGCAGTCTTTATTTGAATATTACGCCGAGCACAAAAACGGAAAATACGGCGCGGAGATAAAAAAACTGCTTGAAGCGGACGAGGAATGGTCAAAAAAACTCGGTATGCTCGACACGCCGCTTGTAAACAGATATGAAAAGCTTGAAAAAGAGACCGCGGCGGCGCTTGTTCCCGGCGCTTTGAGACTGTCTCCGACGCGCCTTTCGTCTTTTTCCGAATGCGCCTTCGCGCATTGCTGCAAATACTTTTTAAAGCTTGACGGCGCGGAAAGCGTCAGCTTCGATTCGGGAGAATTCGGCTCCTTCGTCCATTACGTTCTCAAACGTCTGATAGACGACAGGATGGCCGGTCTTATAAAAGACGAGCCGGACGACGGCGAGCTGACGGAGCTGACGGACAAATACGTAAACGAATACTGCCGCTTTTATCTGCGCGTCGACCCGAACGCCGCGGGTATGGGAAGATTCCGCGCGTCACTCAAAAACCTGAAAAAATGCACAGTCAAGGCGGCGGGGAACATACTCCTTGAACTGAACACCGGAAAATTCAAGCCTGTCGCGACGGAGCTCGTCATTAACGACGGCTCGGGCGTGCCGCCCTATACCGCGACGCTTGAAAACGGCAAAAAGGCGTATCTTACCGGTACGATAGACAGAGTTGACGCGTACGAAAACGACGGCAAAACGTACATAAAGCTTGTGGACTACAAGACCGGAAATCACAAATTCAGCCTTTCGTCGCTTTCCGAATGCGATAAAAACGTACAGCTTTTCGCATATATGCTCACCGTCTGCACCTCAAAGGGCAAATTTGAAAGCCCCGTTCCCGCGGCTCTGTTCTATATGGACGTCGTACCTTCTTATCCGCAGGTAAAGAACGGAAGGGACAAGCCCGGCGAAAAATCCTTCACGCGCGGCGGCATAGCTTTATCCGAGGAGACGGTACTCGACGCGCTTGAGCCGGGCATGAACAAAAAAGGCGGAAGGATATACAAAACGACGGCGGGAAACATGGTGTTTGCGGCGCCGGACGAGCTTACCGCTGTGTTTGACGAGGTGAAAACGGCGATAGCTGACGCCGCCGGGAGGCTTTGCGGAGGCGACGCGTCGCTTACTTCCGTATCGCATGATCCGCCCTGCACGTACTGCCCGTATATCAGCGTTTGCAGATACACGGATAAAAAAGAAAGGAAACGCTGAGAATGGAGTGGACTTCATCGCAAAAAAACGCCATTGAAATGAGCCGCAGAGACGCACTCGTCGCCGCGGCGGCGGGCTCCGGCAAGACGGCGACCCTGACGGAACGCGTGATACGCTCCGTTTGCGAGGGAGACGGCGACATATCGCGGCTTCTGATAGTCACCTTTACTGAAAAAGCCGCGGAGGAGCTGAAGATAAGAATAAGAAAATCCTTATCCGAAAAAGCGGAAAAGGAGCCGGACAACAAAAGGATAAAAAAACAGCTCTCGCTTCTTCCCTCCGCTTCGATCAGCACGATACACTCGTTTTACATAAGGCTGATAAGAGAGGGCTTTTCCGTTCTCGGCCTGCCGCCGAAGCTCCGCGTTGCGGACGAGGGGGCGACGGAAATAATGCGCCGCAGGATCCTGAACGAGATCATTGACGGCTATTACAACGAAGACAAAAACGACGGTTACGATATAGACGACGCGGAAGAATTCTTTGACACGTTTGAAAAGCTCCGCCCGGGAGAAAAGCTTTATGACGTCTTCCGCAAGCTTTACGACGCGGTCACGTCGTACCCCGAATTCATAGACTTTTACAAAAAATGCGGGGAACAGTGCGAAGAATACGCCGCTGATTTTGAAAACAGCCCGCAGTTCAAATACTTTGCTTCAAGGACGAAAAAGCGGTTTTTATCGTCTCTCTCCGATTACGAACGCTTTATCAAAGAAAACGGCGGCGACGCGGACTTTGCCGTCAAATACCTCGCGGCGGAGGAAGAGCGCGTTTCGTATATCCGCCGCGCGGTAAGGGAGCTTGAAAAGGGCGATTACGACGGATTATACGCGCTTTTCTCGGAAAAACCGTCTTTCCCGTCAGCAGGATCCGGAAATGGTTTACAGGAATGGAAGGACGTGCACACGGCGCTTAAGGACTCGTTTCAGAAGGCGTGGGACGCGGCGGCTGAATTCATGTCGTACAGCCGCGCGGACGCGGAGCGTATATGCAGAAAAACATCGTGGCTCTGCGGCTGTATTTACAAGTTTCTCTACCGGTTTGAAAACGAGTTCTCGCAGGAGAAGCTTAAGTCCGGGGTTATGGATTATAACGATATGGAGCGCTTCGCCTACCGTCTTCTCGGCGATCCCGCCTTTGCGGAAAAGATCGCCTCGGAATACGACGAGATATACGTTGACGAATATCAGGACGTAAACAGGATACAGGATGCGATTTTCGCTTCCGTTTCAAAAAACAACCGCTTTATGGTCGGCGACGTCAAGCAGTCCATTTATTCCTTCCGCGGCTCCGATCCCACCGTATTCAGCGAATACAGAGACCGTTTTTCGCCGTTCGATTCCGGCAAAGCGGCGCCCTCCGTCATATTCTTGTCGGAGAATTTCAGATGCGGAAAACCGATAATAGATTTCACGAACGAGGTATTCGGTCACGTTTTCGGACAAGGCGGCGCCATACCCTACACAAAGGACGACGAGCTTGTTTTCGGCAAAACGGCACAGGTGCGCGAGGACGTTCCCGTAAAGCTCGCGGTATTCTCCGGCGGCAATATCGAGGACGAGGCGGAGTACGCCGCAAAAGAGATAAAATATCTGCTGAAGAACGGAAAAAAAGACGACGGGACAAAAATAACTTTGTCCGATATCGCCGTGATATGCGAAAAAGGAAAGGTCTGCAAAGCCGTTGAAAAAGTGTTTTCCGAGCGCGGTCTGGACTGCGTCAATACGTCGGACAAGAGCTTTTTCGACGCGCCGGAGGTGCTTCTTGTCATAAGCCTTCTGTCCGCGATAGACAATCCGATGACGGACGTCGCGCTTGCCGCGGCTATGAAAAGCCCCGTTTTCGGCTTCACTTTGGATGAACTTGCGAAAATCAGGCTCCATAAGCAGAACGAGCCGTTATACACCGCGCTCTGTTCCTTTGCGGAAGATACGGGCGACGAAAAATGCGCCGCGTTCATCAGAAAGCTGTCTTATCTGCGATACAGGAGCAGGACGATGCAGACGGATAAATTCATACGTCTGTTTTACCGTCAGACGTCCGTTTTGTCGGTCATCTACAACAAAAAGGACAAGGGCGACCCTAAGGACAGAAAAAGCAATCTCATAATGCTTTACGAGCTTGCGAGAAGATACGAGTCGGACAGCTTCAAGGGCTTGTACGGCTTCATATCCTACTGCAATGAGATGATAGAAAAAGGACAGTCCTTCAAAACCGCGTCAGACGGCGCGGGAAAGATAACCGTTCAGACGATACACGGCTCAAAGGGTCTTGAATACCCCGTTTGCTTTATAATGGGTACGTGCTCTCCCTTCAACACGGACTACAAAAAAGAAGCCGCCGTGACGGACAGGAAAATCGGCGCGGGCATCCGCTTGAAAACGCCCGAAGACACGATAGAAACGGGACCGTTATATAAGGCGGTGGTCATGAAAAAGGACGACGATCTGACGATCGACCGCGCCTGCACGTTCTACGTTGCGCTGACACGCGCAAAAAAATATCTCTACATCACGGCAAGCCCGTCGAAGGAGCCGGAATTCAGCCGCGGATACGGCAGCTGCAGCAAGGATTACCGCTGTATGCTCGATTTTCTGACCGCCTCGCTTGACGGCTGCGGCGGCTCCTACGAATACGAGTGCATAAACAAGGACGAATTTGAAAAAGCGGAAACGATCGCGGAAGCGGATAACGGTACAGACTGCGCCGCGCGCTTTGACAGCGAAATCTACGAAAAGCTGAAAAAGATAAGCGAATTTGAATATCCGTACAAGGAGGCGTCTGCCCTGCCGAAAAAGGCGGCGGTCTCCGCGCTTTATCCCGCGTATCTCGACGCGGACGACGAGGTGACGGATCTGACGGAGGAAGAGCCGGCGCCGCTCATTCTGCCCGACTACGCGAAAAAAGAGGACGACACAGCGGCGGCAAAAGGCACGTCAACGCATCTGTTCATGCAGTTCTGCGATTTTGACTCGGCGGAAAAGGACGCGCGCGCGGAAGCGGAACGGCTCGTATCGCTCGGCTTCATAAGAGGGTCCGATAAGGACCTTATACGGTACGACGAGATCGCGGTCTTCTTCTCCTCTCCGTTATACAAACGCATGAAGGAGGCGGAGAGCTCCGGCAGATGCTTCTGCCGCGAATACCGCTTCAACACGGAGCTTGACGCGGCGGACTTTACGGAGGACGAGCAAAGAAAAAAAGCCCTCTCGGACGAAAAGCTGCTCGTTCAGGGCGTTATCGACTGCTTTTTCGAGGAGGAGGACGGAAGCATAACCGTCGTGGATTACAAGACCGACAGGATAAGACGCGACGGGATCGACGAGTTCAAAAACAGGCACAGACGTCAGCTCGGTTACTACAAAACCGCGGTTGAGAGAATAACGCTCAAAACCGTCGGGAAGTGCGAGCTTTATTCGTTCTGTTTAGGCAGGTCGGTCATTTTATAAGCTCGGCGAAGCCGAATTTAGCTCGCTTCAGCGAATTTAGCTTGCCGAACAGCAAATTTAGCTCGCTTCAGCGAATTTAGCTTCTTCTTATCCGTCAGCTTTAAGCTAAATTTCCGCTTGCGCGGAAGCTGAATTATA
>CACZOH010000095.1 GCA_902782785.1 uncultured Ruminococcus sp.
CCACGTCGGCGGGCGTACAGCCCGCGGCGCAGGATAAGACGAACAATGCGGATAAAACTATCGATAAAACACGTTTTTTCATTGACTTTCCTTCCGTTGTTTCTTTTTATTTATTATTACAGCCGCCGTTACAGCCGCCGCCGCTGCCGCCGCCGCGCATACGATCGCGGGAACGGCAGCGCTGTTTTTCTTTCCGGCTGCTCCAGCGTCCGTTGTTTCCTTTGCTTCGGCTTCCGTTTCCGATACCGTTTCGACCGCCGCTTCCGATGCGGCTTGTGTGATCTCTTCCGTTTCGGTCACGGGCTCAGCTTCGGTCTCAAATTCCGGCGACGGCTCTTCCGAATACGGACCGCCGTTTACCGTCCATTTGCGCAGACTGCACACAACTTCGCCGTTTATCTCATAAGACGCCGTGACCTGCAAAACCGTCCCGTCTCCGCAGACCTCTTTATACGTCGGCACGGTAACGGCAAACGACGTTTTGCCGATCCCCTTCGACTTGTCGAATGCCGTATCGAGGTTTACCGTTTTCGTCTCCCTGAAAAGCACCTTGTCGCCGCTTTTTATTTTTACCGTAACCGGCAGACCTTCGATCTTTTCTCCGGTGTCGTTCGTCAGCACGACGGGGAGCGATATTTCCTCGCCGCGCTTCGCTTTTTCAACGAATTTGTTTATCATAACGCCTACGCCGGCAAAGGCGTCTTTAAGCCGTTCTTTCGTATAAGGCCTTATCTGCAGCGTCTTTGCGGTCGACACGTCAGGCGATAAAACGTCAGACGTCACGCCCCTTGCGTCGGGAAACGACGAGCCGAGCCCGCAGAAGAAGAGGATGCCGGTATATGCGCGCCCGGAGCGGAATTTTTCCACCTGAGCCGCCATCAGATCGGCGTAGATCTCAAGTCTTTCCCCGTTTGTCGCCTTCGGATACGCCGCTTTCCACGTTCCTTCCGTTCCGGACATCGCGGCGCCCTGACGGTTTATCCAGTATTCGCCGTGCTCGTTTATAATAAACGGATGATTTTTATAGTTTTTATATCCCCAGCCTATATCCGCCGTGGTAACTATCGGCTCCTTTACGTTCATCGCGGAAAGTCCGCGTATGCCCTGCGCGCCGATTATATACGGGTGACATTCGACCGGGTCGTTTTCACCGACCGGCGGCCGCCAGCCGTTGTCCCACGGGCGGCGCTGTCTGTCGTATTCGCGCCCGAGACGTATCATCTCGTCGGTGAAAGCCGCGTCCCTGCCCTCGTTCTGCGCGTCGAAGACAATAAGCGACGGATGATTGGCGCGCGCATCGATCCACGCGTAAATTTCGGGCATTATCGACTTTGCGGTGCATCCGTCCGAATCGCCCCATATCGGGTATTCGTCGAATATCATAACGCCCGCCTCGTCCGCAATATCGAACCATAATTCCGGCGCATGTCCGAGATGCGTACGGAAGCACACCCAGCCGACGTCTTTGAATTCGGAATAAAGCTTTCGCACCCAGTCCTTTTGCCATACGGTCGTCCCGCAGAGCGGATCGTCGAAATAGCGCTCGATCGCGACGTTCGTGCCGAAAAGATAACGCTTTTCGCCGTTCAGCCGCGCGTAATGCGTTTCCGGGTCGAAATCGAACGTGCGCATACCGAAACGCACCGAATACGAATCGCTGTCGGTTTTAACCTCAACGCGGTATAAAAACGGATTTTCGGGCGTCCAGCATTTTCCGCGTGAAAAGCCGTCGAGCTTTATCCCCTGAAATTCCGTCTCGCGACGGTCGGTTTTCTTTGATATCTCTGCGACCTTTACCTCTTCTTGCGACGGCTCGCCGTTTTTGAAAACGCCGAGCTCATAGACGGAGACGGTCATATCGGCGGCGCGGTCCGCGCTCTGCGTTACCCACAGATCGAGCGCGCCGTTTTCGATATCCGGCGCGGTCTGCAGCTTTTCAATATAAGATTCTCCCGTGAGTATCAGTTTTACGGAGCCGGTAAATCCGGGTTCGTCCTCCGTCGACTCTCCGTCGAACAGAACGTGCGCCTCCGTGCTTTTATCCTTGTACTGATGTGAAAACGAGCCGAGCATAACGGCTATCTCGTTTTCGCCGGGTTTCAGATATTGTGTTATATCGGTGTATGAATGAGAATAGTTGTATTCGTATTTTCCGGCGTATCTGCCGTTTACGTATATATATCTGCCGTATTCCGCGGAGCCGATATACAAAAGAGCTCTGCCGTCGTCCGGCGTATCTTCAAGCACAACGGTCTTTTTGTACCATACAGCCTTGCCGGAACAGGAGCCGCAGGGTATGGCTGCCGAGTGATAAAGCCCCGGCACCGGTATCGAGTTTATGAAATCGAGGTCCGGCACGGTTTCGGGTATCTTGTCCGACTGAGGCAGATCTTCCGCATCGAAAGCCCAGACGCCGTCGAGCGATACCGTGAGGCGTTCCGCTCCGCGCCTGCCGCCGATTTTTACGGTATCCGGCTCCGGAGCGTAATGTACCGACACCGCACCGAGCTCAAGTCCGCCCTTTATACATTCGACGGTCAATTCGTCGCCGCCCCGGTATAAGGCGACTTTTTCGCCGCTTGTGACGTACGCGCGCCTGCCCGTCGCGGGCAGGTCTTTTTTGCCTGGCTCCGAGTTGCCGCACGTTATCCTGACGGACGCCGGACCTTCCGCGCAGTACGACAGGCTGACGACGTTGTATTCGCCGTCTCCCGGCGCTTTGAAGCTTATCTTTTCGCCCTCCGTCAGGCGCAGGCTTTCGGCGTACGGCGCCATTATATCGTTTTTCGCTTTGTCGGACAATGCGCCGGCGGCGACGGTGTTTTCGGGCGGCTTTGCGGTCGGCGCCTCGCTCGTTATCCACAGACAGTCCAGATTTACGTCGATATTGGGCTTTATCTGTATATCTGCGCCCTCGGGGATATAGACTGCCGGCGACGTCGCGATATACGACGACTTCATTTCCCATGAGTTCGACGTTGAAAACGGTATGACTCCGGCGTATCTGAAATCATCCTCGCCGGGATAACGTATATAAAGGTCTATCGTATCCGTAAAATGCGTTGCGTAGGCGATATGTATCACGTTGCCCTCAGCCGCGTTATAAAAGCGGAAATACTTGCCGCCGGTGCTTCCGGCGACCGCCTTGCCCGAGGCGTCTTTGTCCGCCAGTTTTGGCGTTGAGATCTTTCTTCCGTTTTTGTCAAAAACCTCCGCGTCCTCGCATTCGAACCGTGAATTCCGCACGACCGAAGAAGCCGACGTTATCAATGCCGGCTGGATCGTGAACATAGAGCATAATACAGCCGCGGCAATTTTCAAAGCTCTGTTTTTCATACGCACATCCTTTGCCGTTTTCCTATATTATACTTTGTTTTTTCTTGTTTGTCAATACGAAAGATACAGATCGGAGAGAACCGGTCCGGGATTTTCAACGGTCTGAGCCGTTATGAACGCGGTACCGAGGTCGTTCTGCGCGTAATTCAGTCCCGCTATATACGCCGCGGCGTTGAGCGGCACGTAAAGCACGCCGTCCTTGACGTACGGAGCTATTGGTATACGGTAAGTGTCTTTTCCGCACATCACGTCCGTCCCGTCCGTCTTGAACGTAAACGTTTTGTCTTTATACGTTACGGTCGCCGTACCGTCTGAAACGGCGGCGCTCATATCCTTTATGATACCGAGCGATGCGGCGGGGACGAACAGTCTGTTTTTATGCATCTCGGGCAGGATCGCCGTATCGGCCTCGTAAACCGGGACGGTTTTCCCGTCTGAGAGTGCGTAAGGTCTGTTTGCCGTGAATGACGCGCCGTCTCCGACCGCCGTCTTTACGATATCCGTAAGCAGCGTTTCCTTTGCGGTCTTTCTGTACGCGTAGTTGAATCTTGCGTTCGGCGCGGCGTCGCCCAGATCGAGGAACTGCATGATCTCGCCCGTTTCGGTCGAGTTGTCCGCCCATTTGAAATCAAAGTCATCGCCTAAACCGCAGACTTTATCGTCAAGCTTTATCACGACGTGGTTTTCACCGACGTATATTTCGCCCTTACCGATATTCTCAGTCTCCCACGTGTTGTTTTTGAATTTCTCTATCGAGCCGTTGTCGCGGTTTATTATAAGGTCGTAGCCGTACCAGCCGGTTTTATGGTCACAGTCCGTGTTGATGAACAGATTCATCCAGTTCGTACCCTCCGGCGCTGTGAGCTTATCCGTGCAGACGGCGAGGAAATACGTGTTTCCGCCGGCTCTCGATACCTTTGCGGAGGCTATATCGTTTCTTCCCGTCTCGTTCTTGTATTTTACGAGTCCGCCGTTGCCGAGCGAATCGCGGTGCAGCGTGTCGCCCGTGGTA
>CACZOH010000096.1 GCA_902782785.1 uncultured Ruminococcus sp.
ATTTTGCAAGAGGTTTTTTCATTTTTTTATTATTAAAATAAAAATACTTGACTTTTTTTGTGATTTTGCTTATAATATTTACCGAGGCATGAAAGGAGGTGTGAAAGATAGGACTGTTTTCAGGTTTTAAAAAGAAAAACCCAAAACCCGCCGCTTACGTTTTCGTTGATTACGAGCACTGGTACGTTTCGATGTTCAAAAGATATTCGCTCCGTCCGCGCATAAGGGAATGGAGAGACGAGATAGCAAAGACGTACGATATTAAGGAAATGCAGTTTTTTGCGGATTTTTCAAATCCCGGTATGCGCGCGGAGATACCGCGGATACGCGAGGTCACAAATCTCGTCATAGAAACGCAGAATACGAGCCAGTATTACAAAAAAGATTTTACCGATTTCATAATGCTTGACAATATTTATCAGAAAGCGTTTTCCTCTCCCGGCGTTGATACGTTTATTATTGTTACGGGAGACGGACATTTTTCATCGGTAGTGCGCTTTCTTGTTCAGAACTGCGGTAAAAAGGTGCTTATTTACGCCGTGCGCGACGGACTTTCCGGACTATTGAAGAGCGTTTGCTCAAAGGCGTACGAGATACCGTCCGAGGAAGATATCGATATTACTTATTATTCAATGATAGCAAAGCAGATCAGGGATACGGATACAACGGGCAGAAGGCTTTCGGAGCCGTCGTTTGCGTCCGTCGTCGGAGCCGTTTCGGAATATTACGGTATAGACCGCGAAAAAATAAAGGAATACGCCAATAAAATGATGAAACGCGGCTACATTACGGTCACGCCGCATAAGATCTCATACAACAAACGGATCAGCACAGTCAAAACAAATACGGAAAAATTAGCCTCTGACGGAATAAAGCTGATCGAAGATCCGGTATATCTTATGATACCGAGAAAAAATACGGAAGCAAAATAATATCAAAAAGCGGAACGTTTTTCGTTTCGCTTTTTCCGTTTAACCGTCGGACGGGGGAAACGGCTGCTTCACGACAGATTTATGATATTTTTTAAAAAAGCACAGCAGTCAAAAATCATCATTGTATTATTGACGGCTGTTTTACTGAACGGTTTTATCGCTCTGCGGCTTCAGCCGCGCGCGTCGGCGTCCCCCCCACCGCCCGACGCGCTTATATTTATTATGAATTTGAAGTATTAGAATCGGGACCGCCAAAATTGACGATCCCGCTTTTTTATATCGGCAATTCGATATAGAAATCCGCGCCTTTGCCCGGCTCGCTTATAACGCCGTATCTGCCGCCGTGCTGTTCCACTATCTTTTTTACTATGGAAAGCCCGAGACCCGTGCCGACGCCCGCGCGCCTGTGCGTCTTGTTCTCCTTATAGTATCTGTCCCAGATATACGGCAGATCTTCCGGCGATACGCCCTCTCCGTCATCTATTACGTCAAACCTCAGATACCGGACGCCGCCGTCTTCGCTCTCGCTTTGCCGTATCAGCACGCGTTTTGATTCTCCCGTATAGTTTATGGCGTTGTTTATCAGGTTGTAAAACACCTGCAGAAGCTTCAGCTCGTCGCCCTTTATCACGTAGTCCGTATCATACTCGAAGTCGAGCGTGTAGCCCTGCACCGCGCGCATTGTCGAATACCGACCGACGAGCGCGCGCACCTTTTCCGTTACGTTGAATTCCGTTATATCGAGGCTCTCCATACCGCTTTCGAGCTTTGATAGAGAAAGCATATCGTTGACGAGCCTGTTCAGATGCTCCGCCTCGTCTATTATCGTCTGTATGTTTTCCGCGTTGTTCTCGCCCGGGATATCGCGCATCATCTCGCCGTAGCCGGATATCATCGTAAGCGGTGTTCTCAGGTCGTGGCTGACGTTCGCTATGAGCTCGCGGCGCAGATCGTCCACCTTCAAAAGCTCCGCAGACGCCTTTGCAAGCGTGTCGTTCAGCTCCGCCGTCTCGCGGCAGCCGGGATCGCCCTCAAGCCGCCTGTACGCCGGCGTTCCTATATCCTTTGCC
>CACZOH010000097.1 GCA_902782785.1 uncultured Ruminococcus sp.
CGCTCCGCGGAGTAAATCAGAGGACGAAGCTGTTTTTCTTTACGATGGCTGACTGGAGCATAGTAAAATTCGAGCCTGTCGTTTCGGCAGAATTTTACAGCGTTAAAATATACATGCCCGGCGGCGTGCGCGCCGCGGTGAACGGCGTTTCCGTATCGGAAGACGAGATAAAAAAAGATGAGGACGTACCTTACTGTTATATCGACGAGCTGTTGAAGGAGCCGACCGTAACGCTTACCGAAAACGGAAAAGACGTGGACTTCCTGCTTCGCGACGGCGTCGTATATCCCATGAGATACTGCTATACGCTGACGCTCCCCGAATATATAAAGGTCTATATGAACGGCACGCAGAAGGAGCACGAGGGATCGGCCGACGGAAATTACCGCTACTCGTTTGCAGAAATGCTCGAGCCCGTCGTGGAGGTCGAAGACGAAACGGGATACAGAAAGACGGTGGATCTTGCCGCGCCCGACGTTTCCATTTACGAATATTCAGTCACCGTCCCCGAGACGTACGGCCTGACCGTCGGAAGCTACGAGCCGAAGCCGACCGGAAAGACCGTTCCCCACAAGGACGCGGACGCGCTGGCGGAGTATAACGGCATCAAGCTTCCCGCCTCCGTTGAATACAGCTTCAGATCGCTCGATCCGGACGCGGAATACGTGATACATACGGGAAAAGATGACGTAAAAATGAAAGGCCGTACGACGGTCGTCACCGATCTGTTTTCGTCCGACGCGCTCCCCTCTCTTGCCTCCGACATAGACGTTTTCGGTATATGCAAAGTCTGGAGCGATCTGATGACGGGCGATCTTGAGGGCAGAGAGAACGGATTTTACAACGCGGCGAAATATCTCGTAAAAGACTCGTCCCTGTATAAATACGCATACAAATGGGCGACCGGCGTGGATATAACGTTCCACTGGGATCACAAGATACTCGGCGTAAAGGACGTGAGCGTTACCGATTATATCAAATACAGCGACACCTGTTTTTCGTGTCATGTGTATTTCAAAAAAGAGATGTACGTATACTTCAACTCGGGAATGTACCGGGACGATATATTCGACAACATAGTTTATTTCATATACGTTGACGATACGGACGATAAAAAAGATAATCCGCATTGGGCGATAGCCGCGATGCACGGACCGGAGGCGGAAAATGAAGGTACTTAAAACAATCGGCATAATATTGCTGTTTATATTCACGCTGCTCCTTATTGCCTGCGGAACGCTGTATATCGGTATGAGGGATATATGCACGTCCGCGGAATCGACGCGCAACACTTTCATCACTACGGTGCTTGAAACGGGTCAGTTCAAATTCTTAGCCTCCCTATGTCTGAGCGACCGTGAGATAGACGAGGTGGTGAAATCGAACTCCATGGCGAAGCCGACAGACGAGGTGCTCGACACCTCTCTCATCAAAATCGCAAGCGTGAGCGATCACAGCTCAGACGTACACGGTACGGATATATCCTCCTCCGTGAAAGAGAACGAAGGGGATAAAACCGATAAGGATGAAAAGGATATCGAGATAATCCAGGTACCGGGGCTCACGTACCACGGCGTCATGATGATCGTCAAGGACCCGTCGCGCGTGTCCGTTGCGACGATATACAACAACGGATGGCCCGATCTCGGCATACCGCTCAAGGATATAGTTGAAAGAGACGGCGCGATAGGCGGCATAAACGGAGGGCTTTACAACTCCTACAACAATCACGGCGGATGTCCGTACGGCGTATGCATCAGCCGCGGGGAAATAGTCAGAAACAAGCCGTCCGAATACGAAAACCTCGTTTTCATAGGCTTTACGGAGGACAACATCCTGCAGATAACAGACCTCACCGGCAAGACGCAGAAGGACGTCGTTGAAATGCAGAAAACGCTCAGACTGCGCGACGGCGTCTGCTTCCAAGAGGTCGCGTACACGGATAACAACCATTTCGTCACGCTTGTCAAAAACGGAGTGCCGCGCGAGATGAACGGCAAGGGGAGCGGATTGAATCCGAGGACCGTCATAGGACAGCGCGCGGACGGAGCGATCCTGCTTTTCGTCACGGACGGCAGAGGCTATAACAACCATCTCGGCGCGTCGGCGGGAGATCTTATAGAAATTATGATGCGCTACGGCGCGGTAAACGCCGCAAACCTTGACGGCGGCAGCTCCACGTGCATGTATTACGACGGACAGTATCTGCAGAACAGCGTGACGTTCATATATTCTCAGACGTCCTGGAGACTGCCCTGCGCCTTCGTGATACATTGAAAAGCGGGCGAAAAAACACGGCGCGGTATTATATGATAAATATTATTTAGAGTTAAATATATGTAAACAATCAGGCGTACGGGTTGACATAACGGGTGGAATTGTGGTATAATTCACACAACATCAAAACACGGCGCGTGACTGACGGAACAGCGGACAACCGCGAGGGAGCGACTGCCGTATAACGCCGACCGTCTGGGCATACTTGAACAACAGTCCGAGTGTGCCCTTTTGTATTTTTTTGAGGTGATTTATGAAAAAAATCGGTATCATAATGGGGTCAGACAGCGATCTGCCGACAGTAAAAAAAGCAACGGAAATGCTTGACCTTTTCGGCGCGCCGTATGAGGCGCATATCTACTCCGCGCACAGAACGCCCGAAAAAGCGGCGGAATTTGCAAAAAACGCGCGTGAGAACGGCTTCGGCGTTATAATCGCCGCGGCGGGAATGGCGGCGCACCTCGCGGGCGCGATCGCCGCGAACACCACGCTTCCGGTCATAGGCATACCGTGCGCGGGCGGCGCGTTCAACGGGCTTGACGCGCTTTTATCAACGGTCCAGATGCCGACGGGGATCCCCGTGGCGACGGTCGCCGTCGGCGGCGGCGCAAACGCGGCTCTTCTCGCGCTGCAGATACTCGCGGTGGAGGACGCGGAGCTTGCCGCAAAGCTTTGCGAAAAAAGGAAAAACGACGCCGGGGCGGTCTTGAAAAAAGACGCGGCGCTTGAGATTTAAGGAGATAATATGGGCGGATTTTTCGGTATAACGTCAAGAAACGACTGTATGACGGACGTGTTTTTCGGTGTTGATTATCATTCTCATTTAGGCACGAAGCACGGCGGACTTGCCGCGTACGACAAGGAAATAGGTCTTCAGAGAAAGATCCACAGCATAGGCAACTCTCCGTTCAGGACGAAATTTGAAAACATATTCTCCGAAATGAAGGGCACCTCGGCGATAGGCTGTATAAGCGACACGTTCCCGCAGCCGCTTCTTCTGCGCTCCAAATTCGGAAGCTACGCCATATGCGTGACGGGCGTGATAAACAATATGGACGACCTGATAAAGAGCTATCTTGAGGTCACGGGAGCGCATTTTGACGCGATGACCGGCGGCAAGGTGAACGGAGTGGAGCTTTTCGCCGCGCTGATGGACCACAAGGATACGTTTGCGGAGGGCATAAGATACGCGCAGGAGCTCATAGACGGAACGGCGTCCGTGCTCATACTCCGCGAGGACGGAAACATCATAGCCGCGCGCGACAAATACGGACGGCTGCCCGTACAGATAGGCAAACGTGACGACGGCTTCGCCGTATCGTTTGAATCATTTGCGTATCTCAAGCTCGGCTTCGAGCCGTTCTGCGAGCTGGGACCGGGCGAGATAGTTCAGGTGACGCCCGACGCGGTGATCAGACTTGCGGAGCCCGAAAAGAAAAAGCGCATCTGCTCCTTTCTCTGGAGCTATTACGGCTATCCGACATCTACGTACGAGGGTGTGAACGTAGAGGCCATGCGTTACAGAAACGGCGAGATAATGGCGGAAGCCGATATGGAAAGCAAAAACGCGGAAAACGTGGATTACGTCGGCGGCGTGCCCGATTCCGGAACTCCGCACGCGATAGGCTATTCAAACAGAAGCCATAAACCGTTTGCACGCGCGTTCATCAAATATACGCCCACCTGGTCGCGCAGCTTTATGCCGGCTGATCAGACGGACAGAAACAAAATAGCGAAAATGAAACAGATACCCGTCCACGAGCTTATAACGGACAAGGAGCTTCTGTTTGTGGACGATTCGATAGTCCGCGGCACGCAGCTGCGCGAGACGGTAGAATTTCTGTACGAGAACGGCGCCAAGGCGGTTCATATGCGCTCCGCCTGTCCGCCCATAATGTACGGGTGCAAATTTCTCAACTTCTCACGCGCGACAAGCGATATGGAGCTTATCGCCCGCCGCGTGATAGCCGAGCTTGAGGGAGAAGAAGGATTCAATCATATAAAAGAGTACAGCGACGGAACAACGGAAAGAGGACGCGCCCTGCGCGACGCCATCTGCCGGAAATTCAACTTCAAGTCGCTTGAATTTCAGACGATAGAGGGCATAGTCCGGGCGATAGGGATAGACAAATCCGAGCTTTGTACATACTGCTGGGACGGAGAGGAGTAAAATATGGAAAATTCAAGATCCGAGGCGTACGCCAGATCCGGCGTAGACATAACCGCGGGATATAAAGCGGTTGAGCTTATGAAAAAACATATCGCAAGGACGGTGATACCGGGCGTAGTATCCGGTATCGGCGGCTTCGGCGGTCTGTTCGAGCTCGATCTTACGGGGATAAACAAGCCCGTGCTCGTATCGGGCACGGACGGCGTGGGAACAAAATTAAAGCTCGCGTTTCTGGCTGACAGGCACGATACCGTGGGTATAGACTGCGTCGCCATGTGTGTGAACGACGTTATATGCTGCGGCGCAAAGCCCCTGTTCTTCCTTGATTACATCGCCTGCGGCAAAAACATCCCGGAGCGCATAGCGGACATAGTGAAGGGCGTCTGCGACGGCTGCGTACAGTCCGGCGCCGCGCTCATAGGCGGCGAGACCGCGGAAATGCCCGGATTTTACCCGGAGGACGAATACGACCTCGCCGGTTACTGCACCGGCGTCGTCGACAAAGACAAAATTATAGACAACTCGAAAATGAGAGCGGGCGACGCCGTTATCGCGCTTCCGTCAAGCGGCGTACATTCAAACGGCTTTTCGCTCGTGCGCCGCGTTTTCGACGTCGAACACGCCGATATAAAATCGCCGGTCGCCGAACTTAACGGCAAGAGCGTGCTCGAAACGCTTTTAACGCCGACGAAAATATACGTAAAACCGATATTAAAGCTGCTTGAAACCGTTGAAGTACACGGTATATCCCATATCACCGGCGGCGGCTTTTACGAAAACATCCCGAGAAGCGTGCCGGACGGCTTGGGCGTCGTGATAAAAGAAAAAGACGTTAAGGTTTTGCCGATATTCGATCTGATAGAAAAGAAAGGCGATATCAGCCGCCGCGATATGTATAACACTTTCAATATGGGCGTGGGCATGGACGTTATCGTACCCGCGGAGCAGGCCGACGCGTCTTTACGGATACTGAAAGAATGCGGAGAGGACGCGTATATCGTCGGCGAAGTCAAAGAAAGCGAAGAAAAAATATGTCTTATTTAAAAAAGATATTTTCCGGTATCTGCTCCGGTATACTCATAAGCATAGGCGGCGCGGTATTTCTTGCGTGCGAAAACAGATACGTCGGCGCGGTGCTTTTCACCGTCGCCCTGCTTTGTATCTGCCTAAAAGGCTATTCGCTCTACACGGGCAGGATAGGTTTTATAGTTGAAACGCACGATAAAGAGTATTTTTCCGGTCTTACGCTCGGTCTGCTCGGCAACGCGATAGGAACGATAGGCTGCGGTTACGCGATAAGGTTAGCTTTACCGAAGTTAGGCGAGGCGGCAGAGACGCTCTGCACGGGCAAGCTTGACCAGACGTTTTTACAGACGCTCATCCGCGGCATATTCTGCGGCGTGCTTATGTATCTGGCCGTGAGCGTTTACAAAGAGAAAAACAACGTCATAGGCGTTATCTTCTGCATACCCGTGTTCATTCTGGCGGGCTTCGAGCACTCGATAGCCGACCTGTTCTACTTCGCCGCGTCGGGCATAGTCTCTCTTAAAGCTTTCGGTTTTATCTGGACTGTAATACTCGGCAACACCGTCGGCGCGGTGATCCTGCCGCTTCTGACGTTTAAAGGAAAGGCGAAAAATGAAAAAGGTTAAGATCGCCGTTCTCGTTTCCGGCGGCGGCACGAATCTGCAGGCGCTTATCGACGCGCAGAACAGCGGTGTGATAACGAGCGGAAAGATCGTCTGCGTCATATCGAGCAAGCCGGGCGCATACGCGCTGACGAGGGCGGAAAACGCCGGGATAGACGCATACACCGTATTTAAAAAAGAGTGTAAGGATCAATCCGAGTTTGAAGAAAAGATCGAAAAAATCCTGATAAAAAAGGGCGCGGAGCTGATAATATTAGCGGGCTTTATGTCGATCTTATCGGCTGATTTTACGAAAAAGCACGAAAACAGGATAATAAACGTGCATCCGGCGCTCATCCCGTCGTTCTGCGGCGCGGGTTATTACGGGCTGAAGGTCCACGAGGCGGCGCTCGGATACGGCGTAAAGGTCACGGGCGCGACGGTTCATTTCGTGAACGAGATACCGGACGGCGGAAAGATAATAATGCAGAAAGCCGTCAGAGTTCACGATAACGACACGCCGGAGAAACTTCAAAAAAGAGTTATGAAGCAGGCGGAATGGAAAATTCTCCCCTTGTCCGCCGAGCTTGTATGCAAAA
>CACZOH010000098.1 GCA_902782785.1 uncultured Ruminococcus sp.
AGTTCATAGCTAAATACAATCTTGAGCGCGTGCTTGAAATAAAGCAGAGCGATCGGTAAACCGGAGGAAGAAAATGTCACGCCTTATAAAACCGCTGTCCCTTTTACTTTCCTTTTTAACTCTCATATCCGTAATTTCCGCGTGCGGCAAAACAACCGAACAGACGGAAACGGAGACGAAAACCGAAACCGTGACCGAAACGGAAACGGAGACGGAGACCGGAGAGGAGACGGAGGCGGAGGAGATTAAAATGCTGCTTATAGATAATTCAAAAGCGGATTTCAGCATCGTTTTGAATGACGAGGGCTTTTGCACCGGAAAGGCCAACAAATTTGCCGACGCTTTATGCAGCAGATACGGTTGTCAGATCCCCGATACGGGAAAATACCGGATATCGTTTTCAAAGGACGAAAGTCAGAACGGCTGGCGCATAACGACGGACACTGAAGGCGTACATTTTTCCGCGTCGAGCGGAAACTATATAAACTGCGCGGCGGAGGAGTTTTTGCGCCGCTTCACGTACGGAGAAGAAACGACGCTTTCCGTCCCGTACGGTTTGTCTGTCAGCTACGATTACGAAAAAGACAAAATAAACAACACAAGCCTTTTATCCTATATCCCGTCGGACAGGGTAAAGCTTCTCGATACGACGGGCGACGGCAAAATCATGTCGCCAGAATGGATAGAAAGCCTTGTGATAGTGGAGCTTCGCCTCCTTACGGCGTCGACGGGCGGAATGCTGAAGGATTCTTACGATCTGCTTGATTTTTACGCGGAGGCGGGCGTAAACTGTATTTGGCTGACGCCGATATACGAGTACGGTCCGGGCGGCAACGGCTACGGCAACACCGGCGCTCATAAGATCGGAGAAAATCTCACCGGAACAAAGGATCAGACAGAGGGCTGGGAAGAGATGCGCAAATTCGTTGAATACGCACACGGTAAAGGGATCTATATCTTATTCGACGTTATAACGTGGGGCGTGATGAAGAACTCGGAGCTGACAAAGTCACATCCCGACTGGTTTTCAGGCGAGGCGTGGGGCAATGCCGCGTTCAACTGGAAAAACGATGAGCTGAAGGAATGGTTCATCTCCACCTGCACGGAAAACATAGAAAAAACGGGCGCGGACGGTTTCCGCTGTGACTGCGAGCCGAATTACACGGGCTACGACGTGTTTGAAGAGATAAGGGCGCGCCTTGCGGCAAAAGGCAAATATATAATAGTGATATCCGAGGACGGCTCAAACAGAAAGAGGACTTACGATTTTGAGCAGGACGGTGTGCTGTGGTATGCGAAACGCGACAGAGGCGGCGTTTACGTCGATCCTCTCGTATGGTACGTTGACGGCGGTCTCGACATAGTTGACAGCGTCAAAAAAGGAACGGGACTCGGCAGCGCCGGACTGCAGAACACAAAAAAGCAGACCGGCAGGGCAAAGTATTATACGAACTGCATCACAAATCACGATTATCAGAGGCGCACCGTCTGCGGAAACAGACTCAAGATCGGCTACGCCGCGATAACCGCGCCGTTCATACCGCTCTGGTATATGGGCGACGAGTTCAACTGCAGCTGGAGGCCCGCGGTTCAATACGATATCACGGTCGACTACGCGGACGCCGACAAGGAGGAAAACCGCATCTTCCTCGAGGACGTAAAGCGTATGATAAACGTGCGGCGAACATATCCCGAAATATTTGAATACTGGGCAGACGACCACAGAAATTCAAATATCTGCAGAGTAGAGATGAAAGAAAACAAAGGTCTGACCGCCTACGCGAGATACGCGGACAATAAAGCGGTCCTGATTATACCGAACAACGATGAAAGAAAATCGCCGTACGTAACCGCCGCGGTCCCGCTCGACGACTGCGGCATAAGCGGATATGAAAAATACCGCGTGACCGATCTGTGGAGCGGGGAGACGCTTTACGAGACGGACGCGGAGCATATAGAGACCGTCGCGGCGTACGTGCCGTATCAGAGCTTTTCGATGATACTTATTGAGGGTATAGAATAACAATGAACGAAAAAGAACAAAAACAAGCCGCAAAAGAGTTTTATGAGCGTTGGAAAGACAAGGGCTATGAAAAGGGAGAATCACAGCCCTTTTGGCTTGATTTGCTTGAGCACGTTTACGCTGTTCAAAATGCTACGAATTTTATAAGATTTGAGCAACAGGTTCATTTGGATCACACCTCTTTTATTGACGGATATATAGACCAAACGCATGTAATGATTGAGCAAAAATCAAAAGGTAAAAATTTGCTTGCACCTATAAAACAATCGGACGGCATAAAGCTCACGCCGTTTGAACAGGCAAAACGCTACGTGACCGAATTGCCGGTATCACAGCACCCGCGTTGGATAATAACCTGCAATTTTGAGGAGTTTCTCGTTTACGATATGGAAAAGCCTAACGGCGAGCCTGCGAAAATACTGTTATCCGATTTGCCGAAGGACTATTACAGACTTCAATTCCTTGTGGATACAGGAAATGAAAATCTGAAAAAGGAAATGGAGATCTCATTAAAAGCGGGCGAGCTTGTCGGTAAGCTTTACGACGCAATTCTAAAGCAGTATAAAAACCCCGAGAATCCCGAGACTTTGAAATCTTTAAATGTGCTTTGCGTGCGTCTTGTGTTCTGCTTATACGCAGAGGATGCAGGACTGTTCAATAAGCACGAGGGTTTTGGACAATATTTAAAACAGTTTCCCGCAAAACAAGTCAGAGAACAGCTGATAAGCCTTTTCAAAGTGCTTGACACGCCGTACGACGATCGCGATGAGTATCTTGATGAAGAACTGGCGGCTTTTCCGTACGTAAACGGCGGTTTGTTCTCTGATGATAATATAGAAATACCGAGATTTAACGATGAAATCATAGACTTGCTCGTTAATAACGCGAGCGAGGAGCTTGACTGGTCGGAAATATCACCGACCATTTTCGGCGCGATTTTTGAAAGCACCTTAAACCCCGAAACGCGTCGCTCCGGCGGTATGCACTATACCTCTATCGAAAACATTCACAAAGTGATAGACGCACTGTTCCTTGACAGTCTGAGGACGGAATTTGATGAAATATGTTCAATAAAAGCGGAAAAGACTCGCATTAACAAATTGCAGGAATTCCGCGCAAAGCTGGCGTCCCTCACGTTTCTTGATCCCGCTTGCGGAAGCGGCAATTTTTTAACGGAGACGTATATCAGCCTGCGAAAACTGGAAAACAAGGCTCTGATTAATATTCTTAACGGTCAGGTCAGAGCCGATACGACATATAAATACAGCCCTATGGTAAGTATTTCGCAGTTTTACGGGATTGAAATAAACGATTTTGCCGTTACAGTTGCCAAAACAGCGTTATGGATAGCGGAATCACAAATGTTAAATGAGACGGAAAAAATCATAATGCAGGGACTTGATTTTCTGCCGCTTAAAACATATGCGAATATTATCGAGGGTAATGCCTTAAATGTGAATTGGGAAACTGTTGTACCTAAAGATAAGCTGAATTATATAATGGGAAATCCGCCTTTTATCGGTGCAAGGATAATGTCCGACGAACAGAAAACGGACGTTTTCACGATTTTTGACGGAGTTAAAAATAGCGGAAACCTTGATTACGTTTCATGTTGGTATAAAAAAGCGGCAGACATTATGCGTGACACGGAGATAAGGACGGCTCTTGTTTCCACAAATTCTATCTGTCAGGGCGAACAGGTCGCTATATTATGGAAATATCTGTTCGAGCAGGGCGTTCATATAGATTTTGCCCACAAAACGTTTATATGGGACAGCGAATCTAATCAAAAAGCGCACGTTCATTGCGTGATAGTTGGTTTCAGTACCGCTCCGAATAATGCGGAAAAACGACTTTATGATAACGGCTTTGAGAAGACTGTTAAGAATATCAACGGATATCTTGTTGAAGCCGACAACATAATAATTACAAGCAGAAGCCACCCGATTTCTCCTATACCGGAAATAGGAATTGGCAACCAACCGATTGATGATGGAAATTATCTGTTTACCGAAGAAGAAATGAAAGAATTTATAAAGAAAGAGCCGAAATCCGAAAAGTATTTCAGAAAATGGCTTGGCTCACATGAGTTTATAAATGGTTATTACAGATATTGTCTCTGGCTTGGTGATTGCAGTCCTAAAGAATTGATCGAAATGCCTGAATGTTTGAAAAGAGTTGAAAATGTCAGAAAATTTAGATTGTCAAGCAAACGTGAAAGCACATTGAAAATGGCAGATAAACCTACAAGGTTTCAAACTGAGAATATGCCTACTACGAATTATATTATTGTACCGGAAGTTTCCTCTGAGAGAAGAAAATATATTCCGTTGGGGTTTATGTCACCTGACATTTTTTGCAGTAATCTTGTGAAGCTTATACCTAACGCCACGCTATATCATTTTGGCGTTTTGACTTCTAACGTTCATATGGCTTGGATGAGAGCGGTTGCCGGACGTTTGAAAAGTGATTATCGTTATTCAAAAGACATAGTATATAATAATTTTCCGTGGTGCGAGCCTACAGCAGAGCAGAGAGAGAAAATCGAAAAGACTGCACAGAATATACTTGACGTTCGTGCTAAATATACCGACAGTAGCTTTGCGGATATGTACGGTGAAAATATGTATCTGTATAGTGACTTGGTAAATGCTCACCGTCAGAACGACAGAGCCGTCATGGAAGCTTACGGCTTTTGGGGTAAGCTGAACACTGAAAGCGAATGTGTCGCCGAGCTGATGAAGATGTATATGAGATTAAACGAGAAATAAGAAAAACTCCTTCAGTCAGCTGACGCTGACAGCTCCCTCAAGGAGGGAGCCTTGAATTGCCTCTCCACTAGAGGCAACAACGAAGTCGATGGAAGATGTTTTATGAAAATAATATGTCTGCATATAGAGGGCCTTACGGGACGTCCGTAAGACCCTCTTTTATCATAAGATAAAACACATAGAAAAAACAGGGTATCCCTTTTCGGGATACCCTGAGTTATTTATCAGTTTCCGTCGGGGGAGAAGCTGTAGTCTGTTTTTTCGGTGTTGTTGCCGACTACGCGCCTGACCTCGATGTTGCGGTATCTCTCCATACCGGTTCCGGCGGGGATGAGCTTACCGATTATGACGTTCTCCTTCAAGCCTTCGAGTTTGTCTATCTTGCCTCTGATGGCGGCGTCCGTCAGGACCTTCGTGGTCTCCTGGAACGACGCGGCGGAGAGGAACGACTCTGTGAGCAGCGCGGCTTTCGTTATGCCGAGCAGTACGGGAGAGCTTGTCGCAAGTCTGAGCGTCTTGTCGCCCGCGTCTATCTTCGCCTGCACCTTGTCGTTTTCTTCCTCAAACTCGGACAGATCTATCTGAGTGCCGGAAAGCAGGTTTGTATCGCCCGCGTCCTCTACCTTGACTCTTCTCGTCATCTGACGCGTTATGACCTCTATATGCTTGTCGTTTATTTCAACGGACTGGTCGCGGTAGACCTTCTGGACCTCTGTTATGATGTAATCGTAAACAGCGGTAAGGTCCTTTGTGGCAAGTATGTCGGCGGGAGCCATATTACCCTCGGATAACGGGTCGCCCTTGAGGACGTAATCGCCTTCCTTGACCTTGAGCGCCATTATGTTCGGCACCGCAAGTGTCGACGTCTCTCCGCCCTCGTCCGTGATGGTCACGTTCTTGCTGCGCTTTGTCTCCTGTATCGTGACGCTGCCGCTTCTGTCTGCGAGCACCGCCGTTTTCTTCGGTTTGCGTGCTTCAAACAGCTCCTCAACTCTCGGAAGACCCTGCGTTATATCGGAGCCCGCGATACCGCCCGTATGGAACGTTCTCATCGTAAGCTGCGTACCCGGCTCGCCTATGGACTGCGCGGCGATTATACCGACAGCCTCGCCTATCGTGACGGGCTTGGACGTTGCAAGGTTCATACCGTAGCAGTGAGCGCACACGCCGTTTCTCGCGTGGCACTTGAGCGTCGTCCTTACAGTCAGTCTGTCTATTCCCGCTTTGATTATCCTGTCGCAGATCTTATCCGTCATCATTTCGTTTGCGCCGATGATGACCTCGCCCGTTTCGGGATTCGTAACGGGATCTATGGTAAATCTGCCGAGGATCCTTTCCTTGAAGGACTCTATGACTTCGTTTCCGTTCTTTATCTCGTAAACGTCGATGCCTTCCTTCGAGCCGCAGTCCGTCTCGGTTATGATGACCTCCTGCGATACGTCGACAAGACGTCTGGTAAGGTAACCGGAGTCAGCCGTACGCAGAGCCGTGTCGGCAAGGGATTTACGGCTTCCTCTTGCGCCTATGAAGTAATCAAGAACTTTTATACCTTCACGGAAGTTCGATTTTATCGGTATTTCCATCGTCTTGCCGTTTGTTGCAAACATAAGTCCGCGCATACCGGCAAGCTGCTGCATCTGCTTCATGGAGCCGCGGGCGCCGGAATCCGACATCATCTTTATCGGGTTGTACGGGTCAAATTCCGCCTGCAGAGCGTCCGTGATGTTCTTAGTCGCTCCCTTCCACGTTTCAACGACCTTCTTGTATCTCTCCTCTTCGGAGATCATACCTTCATTGAAGTACTCAGTAAGCTGAGCGACCTTTTCTTCCGCGTCAGCGAGCAGAGCCTTTTTCTGTTTCGGTATCGTCATATCGGGAACGGCTATCGAAAGCGAGCTTCTCGTGGAATACTTGAAGCCCATCGCCTTGATGGCGTCGAGCACGGTCGCCGTCTCGCTGCTGCCGTGCAGCTTTATGCATTTATCGACTATCTGTGAAAGTATCTTCTTCGTAACTACGATTGTGATCTCAAGCGTGAGCTTGTTCTCGGGCTTTGTACGGTCGACCCAGCCGAGATCCTGCGGGATCGGCTTGTTGAATATGAGTCTGCCGAGCGTGCAGTCTATCAAACCGGTGTAGCTTACGCCTTCAACTACGCGCGTTACTCTTACCTTGATCGGGGAGTGCAGGCTTATGACCTTGTTTTCATAAGCCATCATCGCTTCGTCCTCGGATAAGAACATCTTGTTTCTGCCCATAAGAGATTCTTCGTAGAATTTTATGGTGTATGCGCCGTATTTTTCGTCGTGCTCCGGTATCACGCCGCCGTGAGCCTCTTTATAAGCAACGTATTCGTCAAGCTCCTCGTTTGACGCGGAGAGCGTGAGGTAATACGAACCCAAGACCATGTCCTGCGACGGTACCGCGACGGCTTTGCCGTCTGCGGGCTTCAGCAGGTTGGATGCGGAAAGCATAAGGAATCTCGCCTCAGCCTGCGCCTCCGCGGAAAGCGGTACGTGAACAGGCATCTGGTCGCCGTCGAAGTCGGCGTTGAACGCCGAGCATACGAGCGGATGAAGCTTTATCGCACGTCCGTCAACGAGAACGGGCTCGAACGCCTGAATGGACAGACGGTGAAGCGTAGGCGCGCGGTTGAGCAGAACGGGATGCTCTTTTATAACGTTTTCAAGGCAGTCCCATACGTAGCTGTCAACGCGGTCGACC
>CACZOH010000099.1 GCA_902782785.1 uncultured Ruminococcus sp.
ACCCCCTATCCCGTGGGAGAGGGAGATATATTGCATTAAATGAAGACGCCGTCTGCGACGGCTAATGAAGAAATGAAGACGCTTCGCCAACGAAGAACAGCGAAGCGTTCTTTTCTTAATTCTGAATTCTGAACTCTTAATTCTCCAGCATCGCCGCGAGGTTTACAGCCGTTTCCCATGTGCGGTAAAGCGTTCCCGACTGTTTTTCGCCTCTTATATATTCGCTCCAGACGCCGAATTTATCGCGCATCGAGAGCATTTTTGATACGACCTTTTCGTTATATCCCGCAGCGTATAGAAGAAGCCCGGGCTCGTAGCCAACGATATCCGAGCGGTCTTCAAAGCCGGATATGATTTTTTCCGCAGTCTTTTTTATTATCTCTTTCGGTATCAGCTCCGACCCCGTGAACGCGGGACAGAGGACCGCGGCTTCCGTGACGTACCGCTTTCCGTACTCGTCGCCGTAGAAGCGCGGCGTTTTTTTGTTTATACAATCGGGGCAGACGTAATCTCCGTTTTCGTTTCTGAAACAGAGACCGAAACCGTGTCCGCACGCGCGTACGCCGTGACGGAATCCGGGTTTGTATCCGATGTCCGGTTTATTTGCGTACAATACGCCGTCCTTTATAAAATTATTTATATAATTTTTTTCCGTTATTTCCGCGTCCGCTTTGATCTTTTCCGTAAGAGCGGCGTTTATTTTTACGTATTTTTGATAAGAAAGCGCCTTCAATATCGACTGATGATACAGCGCCGTCGCCTCGGCGGAGCCGTCGTTCAGCGCGGAACGCGGCATAAAGCCTCCGGCGACGTACGTTTCGTCGCCGTTGAACGGCAGAACGTCGCCGACAAGCGCCTCGTGCTGACTTGACAGACAGTATTCGATAAGCGAAGAGGCTTTTTCCAGAAGCTCATAATCGCCCGTCGCCTCGTAATACCGGGCGAACATAAGGATCATATATCCCGTTATCTCGACCTTGTCGTTTTCGTGCACGTGAAAAGCGTGCTCGACCATTCCCTGCGCGTTGTGAAATCTGCCGTTTTTCTCAAATACACAGATATAAAACTCAAGCAAAAGCTTTGCGCGCTCAAACGCGCCGCACGCGAGAAGAAAGCGCAGAACGCCGTAATTGTCGCGCACGTAGCAGAGGTGGTAATTGTATCCCGCAAGAACGGAGCCGTTATACGACTGCTGAGAAGCTATCGCGTCGTAACCGTCGCATACCTCGTTATAATATTTGTTGACGTTTATCTGTCTTTTCGGCAGATCAAAGGCGGGTACAGGCTGTGATATAAGCTCAAAAACGTCCTCCGGCGTGTGCGAGAACGCGACGGCTGTAACGCAGTCGCGGCATATCACCGTAAACGCGGAGTCGGACGTCCTTAT
This sequence comes from uncultured Ruminococcus sp., assembly GCA_902782785.1. GTDB lineage: Bacteria > Bacillota > Clostridia > Oscillospirales > CAG-272 > UBA1248. The sequence continues at coordinate 1,388 of CACZOH010000099.1, forward strand.
AAGCTCCGCGCCGCCGTAAAACCTGAAAGCCGCATAACGCTTTTTTGAAGACGTATACGCCTTCGGTCTTCCGTCCTTATAAAAATCGTAGATATATACGGGCGCGCCCTCGTACGTTGTCGCGATATACGTGTTTTCATACGGCGTTTCCTGCAAGAGCGCGTTTTTTATCTCAAACGATATTTTTGCGCCGCCCTTTACCGCGCGGTAAAAAACGCTTTTGCCTTCCGGCAGATGATCGACAATAACGCATTTATCCGATCTGTGCTCGTAATGTCTGTATGAGATCTTCTTTGTTTCAAAATCCCCGTCAACGGTCGCCGTAAAGCATTCGGGCGCGGAATAATCGGGACCGAAAGCCTGAAATATATCCGCGCCTCTGCCGTAGACGCACACCCGTCCGTTTCCTAAACAATGTACGGTTTTCTCCATATTCATTTCCTCTGTTGTAACCGATAAGCGAAGAATATCAAACGCGTGCCTGAAGCTTTGAGATAAGCGTATGGTCCTGAGTTATAAGAAATATAAGATTTTTCGCCGTGGGCGAGGGGGTGGACTTGCCGGTTTCCCAAGCCTCGACCGTTCTGGTCGAAACGCCTAAGACAGCGGCAAACGCCTTTTGAGACATCTTTAAATCCTTCCGCACCTCAGCCACGTTAATGACCGGCAGGCTTCTTTTCCGTGCAAACGTCGCGGCTTTTGCGGTGCCTTTCTCGTAAGCGAGAGCCTCTTCAAGACCGGACATAATCCCTGAAAAGAAATCTATATCCTTGAAATTATTTTCTATTTCAGCTTCGGTGAGCTTGCTTTTGAATTTTATTTCAGCCATTACCGTCACTCCTTCCTTATTTCATCAATTATTTTTTTAATAGCTTTTTTCTGTTCCGGTGTCAGATTTTCCTGAACATTCTTAGGATATGCAAAAAGAAGATAAATTTTCTCTTTTTCAAATATATCTACGTAAATCACGCGGCCGCCGCCGCTTTTGCCCTTGTTGTCGTTAATCTGAATCCTCATTTTTCTCGCGCCGCCCGTTCCTTCTATCACGTCGCCGCGCTGAGGATTTTCAAGCAAAAGAATTTCAAGGTCCTTAAGGCTTTCATCATCAAGCCCCATCGCTTTCCAGCATTTACGGAAAGGTTCGGTATAAACAAATAATCGTGTCATCCGCCTGTTGCGTCTCCTTTGTTTTTCTGATACTATTATATACGATTTTATCGTAGTTGTCAAGGGGTTTTGTCAGAATTAACACAACATTTTTATAATTGCTTATGTAGAAAAAGAAAGAGGTTGACGCTTTTGCGACAACCTCAAATCTGATGATATTATTCTTCATCTGTAAACTGTACCGCCAAATCCGCAAGGGCTTGGGCGTCGGGGACGGCGGGACAACCGGACATGAGCTCGGAGGCGTTCTGCACCTTCGGGAACGCGACGACGTCGCGCAGGGAATCCGCGCCGCACATGATCATCGCTATCCTGTCTATG
>CACZOH010000100.1 GCA_902782785.1 uncultured Ruminococcus sp.
ATCCGGATATTTTTCGGACAGCGCCTCGGCGATACCGACCTCGGGACCGAACGTATCCTCGTCCGATACGGAGCAGTTGAACGTCGTTTTTACAAATCCGCCGCTTTTCACGTCGTGCGAATAATAGTTTATCGGAACGCGGTCAAATCCCGCTCTCAGCTTCTCCATACGCTCCTTCGGCAGTCCGGCGTCAAGGTATTCCACGTAAGAACAGCCCACGGCGTTTGACTGTCCCGCAAGCACTATGACGTTTTTTGTGTTTTTCACGGCAAGCCCCTTTCCTTTCTGTTTCTTCAATAATTATAACACGCTGTCTTTGAATTTTCAATACCGGACGGAAAAACAAGCTGTTACGAAACGGATTTTGTAAATTTTTCGGCATACGGGGGTTTATCGAGCCCGGAATTTTATTTTATATATTGCAAAAATCAAAAATTTATGTTATTATGGACGCAGGAATCATCATCAAAAGATCTTAAAAGGATAAAATATGAGAAAAAACAACAGGAAAGCGTTTTCGGTACTGCTTGCCGTCATATTTATCGTGAAAAACAAGAAGAAAAAAGAAGAAAAAGACCAAAAGCAAGAGTAAAAAGGAGTAGATAAAGTGCTGTTTTTTCTGATACGTCACGGAGATCCGATATACGATCCCGATTCATTAACGCCTCTCGGACACAGACAGGCGGAGGCGCTTGCAAAGCGTCTTGCGGCATACGGGCTCGACGAGATATATACGTCGACCTCAAACCGCGCCATGCTTACGGCAAAACCGACGTGTGAGCTGTTGAAGCTTGAGGCAAAGCCGCTTGATTTTGCAAACGAGCGCTATACGTGGGCGGAGCTCACCGTAAAGCGCGAGGACGGGCGTGACGGCGTAACGTGGCTGTTTTACAACAGAAGAACGGCGGCGCTTTTCAACAGCAGGGAGATAAGGGAACTCGGCGACCGCTGGTACGACCACCCCGAGCTTGCGCCGTACAATTACAAAAAAGGCATAGACAGGATATACGACGCCTCCGACGGGTTTTTCGAGAGCCTCGGTTACGTACACGAAAGATATACGGGAAAATACAAAACGGAAAAGAAAAACGATAAACGCGTGGCGCTTTTCGCGCATCAGGGCTTCGGTCTCGCGTTCCTCAGCTGCGTTCTCGATATCCCTTATCCGATGATAAGCACGCATTTCGATATCTGTACGAGCGGTATGACTGTCATTGAATTTCAGGATATGGGGGACTACGCCCTGCCGAAGGTCCTTACGCTTTCATCCGACTCGCATCTTTACCGCGAGGGACTGCCGCTCGTATATAACGGCGGACCGAGATTTTAAAAAACGGGTAAACAAACAACGGCACGGAAAACCGGCTGAGATAAGGAAAAGACCTTATTTCAGCCGGTCGTTTCGCATTGAACGCGACGTCCGCGCTTTATTCGCACTCGCCGCAGAAGCTCCAGAAGCCGGTCCCGGTCTCGGGATCCTTTTTTCTTTTTATCACGCCGCCCGTGACGGGACGCAGCTCTATCTCCGCGGTGTAGAGCACCGTTACCGACTTAATATGTCCCGCCGCCATGCCGTGTCCGTCTTCGTTTTTGAACGAGAACGCGGCGTGAGTGTGATGATAAAGCTCTCCGTTATCGTCGGACGTTATACTTCCGCTGAGTGAAACAAGCTCAAGCATACCCGATATTTCGCGCAGCTCAAACGCGCCCGTTTCCGGTATGAACGTCTGTATTTCGGCGCTGCTGCAGCCGCCTATGCCGCCGTATACCGCGGACCGTATGTTTTCCCGTCTGCATACCTCAAGGATCGAGCTTATGATCTCATCCCCCCTGTCCGCTCTTATATAGTACGTTTTGTCAAATCTTCTATACTCCATAATAAAGCCTCCCGTGATTTTTCAAAGCTTTTTTTCAAACACGTGAAAACCGCTCCCGACGGTTTGCGTCCGACCGTCGAATACAACGTCGGCACAGGTGCCGAACGGAACGGTCACAAAAAGCGACAGCTTTCCGTAACGCTTTACCCACCGCACGGAGATATCGCCGCGGACGGTATCGACCGTCGCCTGCGCGCTGTACAGTTTACCGGGATAATACGGCGCTATCAGGACGCGCTCATACCCCGGAGCCGTCGGACGGATACCGCACAAATACGCGAAGAACCAGTAATCTGCGGCGCCGTACATCGGGTGATTGTGAGAATTCATACCGGGATCCTTTTTCAGCTCGAAGCGCTCCCATATCGTCGTCGCCTCCTGCTGTATCTCGTAGCCGAACGACGGATATTCCGTTCTCGTCAAGAGCGTGAACGCGTCCTCGACGTAACCGTGCCCGGTCAGCACGTCAAGTATGTAGCGGGAGCAGAGATTGCCGGTGGTGAGCATATAGCCGTTTTCCGCAAGCTCGTTATGTATTCGCGCCGCGGCTTTTTCCACGTCCTCTTCCGGTATTATCCCGAGCCACAGAGCGAAGGTCTGGCACGCCTGGGAGCCCGTGCAGATCTTTGCTTCCTCCTTCACGTACCACTTCTCAAGCATCGCGGCGCGTATCATTTCCGCCGTTTCGCCCCATTTTTTCTCATCCTCCGTCCTGCCGAGCGCGGCGGCAAAGCGCGACAGAGTGCGGCAGTTGAAATAGGAATAACCCGTGCCCATGAATTCGCCCGGCGTCACCTTTGAGCGCGCCGCCTCCTCGCTCTCGCAGGCGTAGGCGGGAGCCGCCCAGTCGCCGTAATACGTGTAATTGACTATGTATCCGTCGCTGTGAGACAAAAGGCAGTTTTCCCACGCCGCAAAATCGTCAAAGTGCTTTTCTATCACCTCAAGGTTTCCGGTATGCATCCACGCTTCAAGACCCGCGACGAGAAAGCTCGAGCATACGGGGTCCGCGGGTCTGCCGCCGAATTTGAACGGCGCGGTGTCGGGTATCGCTCCGTTTTCGTCCTGCTCGTCCGCCTCGTCCCGTATAACCTTCGGAAAAATGCGTCCGACGTCGAAATTGTACGGCGTTTCCTCAAAGCGCACGGTCGCGTCGTTCATCCAGCCCTGACGCTCGTCGCGCTGAGGGCAGTCCGTCAGTATGCTGTGCTGATTTGCGCGCTCCGTTGCGACGCAGTTTTCGTGTATGCGCGTAAGAAGCGCGTCGCCGCAGCGGAAATGCGAGTGCGTTTCAAGGTCGGTATGAAGCTCCGCCGCCTCAACTTCGCAGGGCGTTATGTCTCCCGCGATCTCCGCGTAACGGAAACCGTGGTAAGTGAAAAGCGGCTGCCAGACGGAGAGGTCGCGACCGTCGCCCGACGCGGTATACGTATCTTCCGCTTTCGCGGCGCGGAGCGGCGGAGTGTAAAGGCTTCCGTCGTCGTCAAGCTCCTCCGCGTGGCGCAGCTTCAGCGTCTGCCCCGCCTTCATTCCGTCGGGCAGCTTTACCCTCAGCACCCCGGCTATGTTCTGACCGAAATCATATATGAACCGTCCTTTTCCGACGCACCACGAGGCGATTGGACTGCGCGTGCCGTGCGCCGTGATCGGCGGTATGAGCATCGGCTTCATTTCTCCGCCCGGCGCGGGGAGTCTGATCGCGGGAGAAAAGCCGCGGAAGCCTGCAGTGTTCCACCCGACAGCGCTTTCCCTCGCGTCGTATTCCTCGCCGTTGAAAATATCGCTTGTACGGACCGCGCCGCGCCCCGCCTGCCACTTTTCGTCAGTCATTATCCATTCGGTCTCCCCGTCCTCATACGTCAGACGCAGCATCGCTGAAAGCTGATCGGGCCCCGCGTCCTTAATGCGGTCGTCCGGGAAATCCCATTCAAGCACGCTGTTGTGACGCCAGCCGGAGCCGAGCATAACGCCGATACAGTTTTCCCCGGCGTTAAGATATTCCTGGAAATCGGGATACGTCACGTATTGGCACTGTACGGCGTAATTCGTGTTCGCGGGGTCGAGATACGCTCCGTCGAGCGGTTTGCCGTTGAGATAAACCTTCTGCCAGCCGAGACCGGAGACGTAAAAACAAGCGGACCGGAGGGGCTTTGCGATACTGAATTCACGGCGCAGATATACCGTCTCGCCGTTGCTTTTTTCATTCAGACCTATAAAGCCCGCACGCCATTTTACCTGCGCGTTATATACAACCGTGCGGTACGGCTCGCTTTCGTTTCCTTTGTCGTCGCGGATGGTTATCTCGACGTCTGCGGGCTCGCCCTCGGGAAGCGGCGCGCCGGTATAACGCATGATTTGTTTATCCGTTTCCGCAAAACCGGAGTCCCATACCGCGCCGTCCGTTTTTACGGTGATGCGGCAGGCGGTCTGATAAGAACCGGGGCGGTCGGATACCGCGCCCCACGAAAACACGGGATAAGGTCCCGTCAGCCGGCTTCTTTTGTCCTCTTTTATACGGCTGTGATCGACCGATACGTTTGTCAGCTTGAGCATATCCGTTCCCTCGCTTTTTTTGTTTTTTGGCGCCTGTATTATATCATACCGCCGTGTTTTTGTCAATACCGATATTCCGTTTTGAAACCCGCAAAAAAAATTAACAATATAATTTGAAGACATTTATTGAAAATAAAAAAATAGTATGATATAATAAAATAAATTTATTTAAAATAGGGGTATTACGTTCAACCGGCGGGAGAAGCTTTAAAAACGCCGTTTTATCAGACGGTGCGAAAAAAAAGTGACAAAGCCGCCCGCCGATCGTATAAATATATAAAAGGGATTCAAACAGTATTCAGTAAAGGAGTTGATTTTAATGGATCTTGAGCTGATATCAAAGCTGTGCGTGTTTGCGTGCTCGCTTTTCGGCTTTTGCTTCGGCGCCGTCGTATTTCTTGCCAAGAAATCGCCGCTGTACTCAAAAATGATAACGGGAGCCGTCGGCTGCATGATGTTGGGCAGTCTGCTTGCGGTCGTCAGACGGTTCGCCGGATTTGAGGAACGCGCGTTTCAGATCGATCAGTTGGCGATCATAGGAGTATTTCTGTTTTTCTTCACCGCAAACGTGGGAATAATGGACGGACTTGCGGACGACAGATCGAAGCGCTTTGCAAAATACCGCGTTATGGCGCTCATCGCGCCCGTCGTGATCGCGCTTCTGTACGTTCCGGTGCTGTTTTCAAACGCGCCGGTACTGTCTAAGGTCATATACGGCGTTATCGCGCTCGTCGCCGCCGCGTCCTCATACTTCAATTTCAAGCACGCCGTGTTCCCGGACGTGGATTTCGGCGTTATCGCCTGCGTGCGCGGGTACAACTGGCTCGCCTTCGGGTACGCCGTTTTGTACGCGGGAACCGTCGCGGCGCGCGTCTTCGAACTAGACGTTATTTGTTTCATTCTGTCGCTTCTTATCTGCTGTGACGTCGTTCTGATTCTGCCGCTTCTGAAAAGGGGGATCGAAAAATGGAGAATATGATTTACATCGCTTTTATCTGCGTAACGGTTCCGATGCTGTTCCTTCTTCCCATAATAAAAGACAAATTTGCAAGGACGGTCGTAGGCTACGTTATAGTCGGCGTCTTCTGCTGCCTGCTCGTGTCTGAGCTGAACGGACTTATCCTCCGCTCCCTCAACAGCGATTACGTTTACGTGACTACAGCCGTCACGCCGATAACGGAGGAGCTGATAAAGGCGCTTCCCGTACTTTTCTTTGCATTCGTATTCTCGGACAACAGGGAAAAGCTGCTCTCAATAGGCTTCTCTCTCGGCGTGGGATTTGCGATACTTGAAAATATAGTGATACTTTTACAGAATTTCTCGACCGTTTCGCTGTTCTGGGCAGTCATACGCGGCTTCGGATCGGCTCTCATGCACGGCATATGCACCGGTGTGATCGGGCTCGGACTTCATTTCATACATCAGAAGAAAAAACTGTTTATCCCGGGATCGTTCGCGCTTATGGTCATTTCAATGACGTATCATTCAATTTACAATACTCTCGTACAGTCGCAATACAGATATCTCGGATTTGTTCTGCCGCTCGTCACGTTCGTCGTACTTTTCATATTCACGTTCCGCGCAAGACTGAAAGCGAAGAATAAAAAAATCCAAAAGGAGGCTGCCAGATGAAATCCTTAAAAACGATCCTTGTTCTTGTATGGGTTTTTGCATTCACGTCAGGCGGTATCGTTCGTACGTTTGCCGCGTCGAAGCCCGTCTATATTTCCGACGTGATGGTCGGTATGGGCGAGACCGCAGAAGAAGCGAAGAAAGCTCTGACCGGGGCGGGCTTCACCGTGCTTGACCGCAACCTGAACGAAGGAGCGGGCAGCGCGATGAAGACGGAGAAATTCGTCTACCTCGGCTACAAGACCACCGAAAACCCGCTGGAAGCGATCACCGACCTTGCGGTGATGAACATGAACGGCGGCTA
>CACZOH010000101.1 GCA_902782785.1 uncultured Ruminococcus sp.
CAGAGAAGTGGTGCAGCTGCGGGACCGCGGGCTTTCGGTCGAGGAGATCGCGGACAGGCTATGCTTATCGACTAAAGGCGTTGAATCTTATCTGCCTTATTCAAGGGGTGCGTATCTCAGCAATGCAACACAAAACTCTGTAAATTCGAAAAATTACCGCGAAAGAATGAAAATCGCTATCGGAAGACAGGTTGCGATAAATCAAAAAATCGAAGAGAAAGGAGAAATCAAAGTGAATTTTAACGATATGGAAGGACTGAAGGTTTATAAAATAAAACTCGAGCTTGACACTGCATACGCCGACATAGAGGTCTTGAAAAAGTACGGAAAAGTCAAAGAAGGCATTACAAGGACCGTTCTTGTCCCGTCATCCATGCAGTTGAACAGGTTAAATTACGTTATTCAGACGTGTTTCGGGTGGGAAAACTGTCATCTTCATCATTTTGTTTTCTCGGACAAAACGTTTGAAGAGCTTACGAAAGGCGGAGATCCGGAAGAATGGAAAAAGCTCGCGGGCGTATATTTTAGATGCTATTACACCTTTGATAATGACAACGATTTATACTATCTCGACGATTATGACGGCAGATGCAGCTTCAAGACGTGGCAGAAGAAAAAATATAAGAATTTATACAATTACAGCCCGAAGAGTGAAAGCGTGAGGGCGGTCAAAAATATAGCCTCCTACATTGATTTTGAAGAAAACGGCCTCCGAAATCAAGCGCTTAAGAAGCTTACAAGGAGTGCAAAGAAAATATATGATTTGAAACGCACGCTTGCGGAATTCGGCGGCGAGGAGCTGCTTGAGAGGCTTGAGATCAAGGACGTGTTTGCGTTGGATGATGAATTCTATTATGAATATGATTACGGCGACGGGTGGAGAGTCAGAATATCGCTTCTTGAAGAATATGAGAACAGGTACAAAGCGCCCGAATCGCCGGTGCCCGGATTCGTCGTGGTCCCCGTCACGGATGAGAACAGAATGGAAGACGCCGACCCGAACGTCGATGGCGAATTGAGGGAGACGGTCAGAAAAGTTATGGCGACGCTTGTTCCCGTTTGCATCGAAGCCGACGGCTACAGCGTTTTTGACGACGTTGGCGGAGTACACGGCTTTTGCGAATTTCTCAAAGGTCTGCACGGCATTGATAACGATATGGGATATCAGCCGGAGGATATGGAATGGGCAAGAAGTCTCGGGTGGAGGCAGAGAATGCCGAAGCCGGAGAACGTGTTATAAAAAACGGACTGAAAAGAGCAGAAATGTATTTTCGCAGAGAGGTATTCTAATGAAAATAAATAATTACGACTTCGCGTTGTCGTATATGATAGAGCAGGAAAAATCGGGTGAGGCTTACATATGCTCTGACGTGGACCGTGTGACGGTTGATGAGATCTTTGAGAAGATTAACGATACGCTGGGGACTGATATACATTATATTGCGGAAATAGACAATCGTATAGTTCCGGGAAGCGGAATGATAATTTCGGATTATATCTGCAGGATAAAATCAAGCAGTGTCAGAGCGTTTTTTATACCGCAAATGGTATATGATAAGACAGATAATACTGCCGAAAAGATTTTGCAGCTTTATATGGATTTTAAATCGTCCGACGAGTATATCTCTCTGCCCGGAAAAAGCGACCCGGCGCATATATACGTGAGATTTGACAATGCGTTCAACAGGTTAAAATCAAGGAGAATTAAGGATCAACTGGCGGAATTGCTTCGGAATCCGCGCGACTTGTTTTATCTTCCTTTTACCGCGCGCCTTCTTGCAAGATGGAAAATGCCGAAGGTCTATAAAATTATGATGACCTACGCTTCCGGTGACGCGGTTACAAAAGAAGCAGTTGGACTGGTCAACGAATACAGTGACAGCCTTCCAAACGCGGAATGTATTAAGCGAAACGTGATCTTTACGTGTATAGATTCTCTGAAATACTACGGCGGAGATAATGCGATAAGCATTATCAAGTCTTATTTAAAATCTGACGATAAAGATATAAAAACGAGCGCAGATAAGGCGTTATTGTATATAATGAAGAAGAGAAGATGATACAGGGATTTTTTCATCATCGGTTAACCTCTTTTGAACCACGCGACTATCGCGTGGTTTTCGCTATACAAAAAGACAGCCCGCTGTGATCGGCGGGCTGTTCGATTGTATTACGGGTAAGTCAGATCTCGCTGACTTCATCCAAATACAATTCAAACAGGTGTCTTTTAATAAGGACTCTGTTTCCGATTCTGAGCAGATAGGCTGCATCAGGATTGTTCTGGATAAGCCAGCGAAGTTTATTTTCGCCTATTCTGAAATAGATTGCGGCTTCTTCTACGGTCATCGCATATTGTTCTGCGAGTCTGACCGTTTTTTTCGTCGTATCGTTCATCGCTTTTGTTTCCTCCTTTTTTGTTATTCATTGTTATAATGACATAACAGGCGCATCAATAAAGTAAAAAAAGGCATAAATCAACATATACATAAATGAAAATCTCCTTTAGGGTGATATACCTGAAAGGAGCTTTTTTGATATGACCCTGATTTTTTGTTTTTTCTAATTACATAACGTCACAAAATACATTTATTTACAGAAAAAAGCCCGCAGGCTGTGGGCTTTTCCGGTATTACAATGCACTTAATCAGATGTTCAGATTAACAATTCATCCGATATATAACCGTTTAACAAGTACGATTCGACACATTCACAAAGCGTGATGTAGTCATTGAAATCACTTCGGAACCATAGTTCTTCAGGTACGAGCATACTTTGGCCCGGGGCTGCTTCTTCCCCGAAAATGACAGCCCAACAGCACCGCTCGAGATAATCCGGAATTATCTCCTTATACTTTACTGTTTTTCCGGATTTAATCCTGCGTATGATATCCCGCTTCTGACCGCGTCTGATTGATACGGAATAATCCTTGCAGCACTTCATAAACTGCTTTTCGTTGTCGAAGCTCTTCTCAAACAATGCGAGAGCGCTGTCAATCTCTTTAAAGGTTACGGTAGTCTTACGTACCAGCAAGTTGGATTCTTTGGTTTTCTTGATTTTCATATGATAAACCCCTTTGATAATATTTTTACGACGCTTTCGTCGTTCAAATATATAATGACAGAAAATTTCTATTTTCGGCAAAGCTTAAAAAAACGTCCAAAGACAGTGTAACATAACAAAAAAGCCCCGTTTGGTCCGGGATGCAGGCTCGGATTTGCGTCCGAATGGCATGCACATTCGAATTGTTAACACTTTTTAAATTCGAGGATTTTTTTATTCCAAATCGGATTTTTCTGTCATTATAAAATTGAGAAAGGCCATGGAAGCGGCCGGGGAAAAAGACGTGCTTCTTTGAATAAAATCTTGCGTCACCCAGAAAGGAAAAACATATGTCATATCGTTTACACATTTTACTCAGCGTCCCGGAAGGGGACGTCCACCCTCTCGCAATCATCTTGAAAGCGCTTGAAACCAATCAGGATTTCGAATGTGCCGAGCTTGGTCTTTATAACAAAGGCAGCGTTATTTTTGCTGACTTTCCGAATAATCCGGATTTGTTTTACGGCGCCGTGACTGACGTTTCGCGGGACTATCCGGCAATCGTTTTCAAACTCGAATACTCATATTCCGGCGGAGGGTGTTATAGAAGTATTGAAACGAAAATTCAGAATGGCAGTGTAATTGAAGAAGTTGAAAGAAACTCCTCCGGTTATGATAGCGAATGGTCGGAAAGAATTTTTAAGCAAGGCGAAGAAGAAGTGGTGACGTTTCATTATGATGAAGTAGTTAACGGTGAATATGTCCCGAAATCAAAAACTTACCGTACAGCTGATATTCAAGACTCTGAAGAGGACTTATACACCGGTTCATATAATATGGTTAATGAGGTTTTTGCGTCGGATTTAGAACCGTTATTAAAGCTGTTTCAAACACTTTACCGTAAATATGAGATTGCCGACTCTGATTATCGAGATGATAGGTACAAATTCGAGATAGATAAAGACCGCCTTTGTTTGTTTGCCAAAGGATTCTGGCTTGAAGATTTTGAGATGTATGTCGATGATTTAATAAAACAATACCCCGGTTCTTCCATAACGTGGAACGCACACTTTTAAAGCCTTCCACTGAAAAACATACCAGCCCGCCGGAAAAACGGCGGACCGGCTTTTTGTATAACGAAAACCACGCGACTATCGCGCGGTTTTCGCTATACAAAAGAAGGCGGCTTTAACCCGCCGCCTTCTTTGTTGTAATCGTGCTTTCGGTTTCAAGTTTTGTAAGTATTGTGCTTTTAAGCGTTTCTACAAGCCGGTCTCTCGCCTCTTTCGGCAAAAACAGCTTTTCGGGGTTTTTTATTCCGTTTGCTCTTTCTTTTCTTTCGTTTTTCATTCTGTTGTCTCCTTTTCAGATTTTTATTTTTGGAAAACAGGTTATTTTCCTGCTCTGAAATGATTATGACAGATTGAAAATTTTCTTATATAACCCGCCTCCTGTAAGATCGGCGGGCTTTTTCTCTTTTCAGCTCCTGTCTTTTCTCATTCGACAGCATTATGACAGTTTTGAAAAGGCAATAAAAAACAGCCCGGGTCATTAACGGACTGTTTGTATCAGTGAGGCGGCGCCGGCTTGCAAAAGGGACCGAAAGCAAGTTTTACGGCAACGTGTAAAAGGGACGAAAAAGCACGTACGCCGTCCGGCGCCGTTTTCCCTCACCTTGATTATATTATGACAGAAATTTCAAAATTTAAGGGAAATCAGATTTTATACGCGTAATGCGAGGCGAAGGTGTGCAGGCTCTCGTGCCCGAGCGCCTTTTCCGCTGTAAGCATTGCGCGTCTGTCGAGCCTGACGCCGCTCATATCTCCGCGGCAGACGTACAGCTCCGACTGATATTTTCTGCCGCTGCCGGCGTTTACCGCGTCGTACGGGATATCGCCGGGCTCCCGTGCGTACATCTTATATATCGCCGCGGCGTAGTCCGCTCTGTAGCCGTGGACGTCCGCGCTTTTGCTCACGTGCTGCCATACGCGCTTGCCGGGCGGAGTGCTTCTGATTTTCCGAACGACCGCGTCAACGTCGCCGATTACGGGCGCGTATCTCCATTTGCCGCCTTTTTCTTTTACAAAAATAAAATAATCCGCGTTTTTAAACAGCTTTGTTTTTTCATAATTTGAGATAAGCGCGCTTTCCCTCTCTGTGAGCGTTTTCTTCATTTTAAGGCTTTCTATCAGAACCGGCAGTTCTTTTTTCTCTATCAGGCAGTCAGGTTTGATGGACGTCAGACCCTCACGGCGCAGTCCCGTAGAGCGGCAGAAGGTGACGAGCAGCTCGTTTTTCTTCTCGGAGAAATGCGCGTCGCTTTTTGTTTTGCATCTGCTCCGTATAATATCGTTTCGGTGCCTCGCCGGCGGTATATACCTGTCCCTGTCGTCCGGACTGATACCGAAAAGCTTTGCGAGCGCCGCCGTCTCAAGCTGGAGCGTATAGGCGGAATACTTGCCCGTTGCCTCGCGCGACTCGAGCCATTTCTTAACGTATTTTTTCGCCTTTGTCAGCGTTGTGATCTCCGGATGCGTACGTTTCAGCCAGCCGAGATAATAATCGATATGTCTCATATATGATTTGTACGTAGATACGGAATAAATGTATTTAAACGTGACCCCTTTGTTTTTGTCGTCCTTTTTGCTGCGTCCCAATCCCTCGTTTAGCATCCCGGTGATGACGTTATACGCCTGGGTGTGAAGCGAAGGAGATTTTACGCCTTTTTTCTTGTGTCCCATATAAACGCCTCCCGAATTTATTCAGTTGAAATCAGTATTGACCGTCCCGAAAAAAACGGGACACGCACTCTTTTTGTAACGTCAAAAACGACGGGTCTTATGCACGACCTTTTGGAAGCGCCGATCTTTACACTTCGATTTGTTCAGCGCTTTCGTTCGCACTCTTTTTCTGACGAGGACGTCAAAGCACTTATGCACGTGCTTTTTTCTTTTTTCCGTCATAATAAAATAAGCCGTACCGGATTCCTCCACCTCCGACGGACGTACGGTCTTTTCAGTCGCATCAGTATATTTGATGCGCGTAATAAAAACAGTTAAAACCTCCTCTTTTCTTGTTCATCCTTATTATGACAGAACGGTGTGTATAACAAAAATCACGCCGGCATACACCGTTCTTTAAGGCAAAAACCCCGCCGGCATACCGCCGAACTTATAGGGATAACGGTTTACACCACCATTTTCATAGTGGTATAAACCGTTATTTTGTCGTACTGCGACTTATTGACCCGGCAGAGTTTTTCTATTATATGGTCATCCCGCAGATCATTCCTTTAGGATGACTATATACAAGAATTGCCAATCTCACATTTCAAAAACAGGAAAATATAACAATCTATAGTAATTGCTTACACACTTTTTGAATCTGAAAAGGTGAACTTAAAAAATATCCCAAATATATTGCGCGTTTAAGCAAATCTCAACATCTGGATAAAGTTTCTTGCACTCTTCTGCCCAATCTTCAAAAAGGATAATTGCATATCCTTCGGCTTTTAAAAAGTGTCCGTCTTTGCTGACGTGGATGCTATGTTTTAAAATCGCCTTGTAATCATCATCATTACCATAATCAATGTCGTGGATAGTTAACAATTTTTCTTTTAATTTTTTTATTGAACGAATATTAGACGAAAATACATCTACAAATATATCTGTTGAGTCTGCACGTGGAATTTGCTCCGGAGACAGTTTTTCGTCTGAGTAATAAGTTTTTTTTCGCCTTATTTTCGTTCCTTCAAAAAATACGTTATAGTAGACGGTCGTCTTTTTTACTCCATCCGGCTCAGTTACGATTTCTTCAATTGAATCAAAATGTGGTTGGTAGTACTTTTCAATATGTTCAATTGTAAGGCTATCCTTAAGTGTTATATAGTAGTAGTGATAATATCCAACACCGCCAAATTCGAATTTGAATTTTATTGGAATTAGAGGATACATTTTGGAAAGCGTAACAACTGCATCATATACAGCATCCGGGTCATGTGGATGGTCAATAAAAAGACTGTTGTTTTCTTCATCAAGCTTCAACAGTATAGCTTTGATATTTTGATTTATCGTCAGGAACTTCTTGACGGTATTAATTGGACAGATGTCCGTCTTAGGTACTTCGATGGTAATATTCAATTTATATGACATGTATAAAACCTTTCTGGGGGCGTATTAAGATTTTTTAGTAGAAGCTACGCCATTTCCCTAAGCTGCTTCTTTGGCTTATCGATTTATAAACAATAACGATAGTGATAATTGTTCCGGCATGAAGTTTATGATTTTTTTTCGCCGATCACTCGTGCGTTCAAAAAAATCATTGTTTTTTTGATTTATTCAATCAAAGTATTGTCAAAATCAGTGATATAGCATGGCATTTCCGTAAAAACCCATTTCCCTGTGCTCAGGTCTTTATGTTTCCATTGCAAATCCTTGTCTTTCGGGTTGGGCAGGGATAAATCAATCGTGCTTTCACGAAGAAGTTTGCGCTTTTCAACTTTGCCACATAAGAATCTCACATATTTAAATTGCTTCCCACGATAATGGTCGATATGGTACTTCTTCATTTGCTCGTCCGTTGGTCTTATGTACCTACGCTTGTCATCTTCGTACTTCGTGATGAATGCCCGGAACTGTCGAGGATGAATTTTTGTGCCGTTGAGGAAATAAGTGTCCGTCCAGATAAAACCTGCATAGTAGAATCCGCTTGCCTGATACACATAACCCGGCTTTCCCAGCATTCCATCTGCCCAGGTAAAAAGCACTTTGATATTCGGGCAGTTTTGCTTAATCCACTTGTACAGTGCTTTTAGCATTTGGGATTCGCTTCCGCAAGGCATATCGTCCGTCATACACATTCGTCCAATCTCATAATAATCTTGAGTCACAAGACTCGGGAATAGACATTGAATGGTTTGAAGCGGTCTTGTACCCCATCCAAGGGTGACAACTCCGACAAGCTCGTCGTCGAGATAGAATCCGATGAAGTGCTTGTTGAGTCTTGGCAGAGTGTTGGAGTAATGATATTTCTTAACCATACTCAACGCTTCGTCTTTAGTGATTTCTTTGATTGCATAGTTTAATTTCATTGCAATATACCTTTCTTAGACGCCCCGGATCGTCGCTTTTATAAGTAGTAGAGGTCCCCGGGAGTAACTAACCTCTCCGAATGGATTATGACAGAATATTTTTTTTCTGACATAACTTTTTTCGAGGCTTCTGCGTTCTAACAAAGGTTGGTATTGTTTTATTACAAACAACATAAAAAACCGGGTCATAAACCCGGTAAAAATAGTGTTTCGTTGATATTATAAAATATAATTTTATTTTTTCTTATAATTATCTCTCCTATGATTCTTTTGATGAATTATAGGAGGTTTTCTGTTATACGCATTCAGTACGAACTTGTTGTGCAATTGAGGCGAAGCGCTAAAATATTTTTTTCTGTCATAATCCTTTCAAATAACTGAAAGGGCTAAGGGACATGTGTGAAATTGTTACTGATTTAAGCGTTGATACTGTACGAGCGTATTGGAATAAGTGTTTTTTCAAAATCGACGCTTTAATATGGCGTCGAATTGGCGAAGATGTGTATTTCTGCAAGTATGAAGATCTGCGCTTTACATATAATACCAAAAGCTATATTCTTATTGTCGAATTTTCTTTAAGCAAGATCGCAAATGGCTGCAATGCCTTTCCATACGAATATATTCAGTACCCTGTCGTTCAGGAGAAAGTAGAAGACGCCGTAAAGAATATTACCGGACGGTCACATCTCTTATCAAACGCTGTTATTTCAAGAATCGATATTTACCGCTCTTTGTATTTCAAGGATATTAAAAAAGCGAGAGAATTTATTGTCGCGTTGAATCGCGTGCCTAAATCAGGAAGAATAAAGCGTAATATATATGAAAGCGAACGTGAAAACGGAGACGAATTGGACGGTACAGATGATGAATTTGTAAGATCCGACTATACATCACTGAAAAAGGGCGATATGATAAAAGCGTACGTTAAAAATGATGACCCGAATATCCCGATAGAGATAAGAGAAAATCTGCCTGCAACTGTACGTTTGGAGGTTGAATGTAAAGGGAAAGCGTCAGCTAAACAAATCATTAAGAGTTTCAAGGCTTCGGATGTGTTAAGCTGCCCTTCTTTTTGGGTCGAAATATATAATTCCACCCTAAAGAAACTCGGTCTCGACGGAGTTATTCTTTCTAAATCCGTTTTGATTAAAGCAACGAAAAAAATACTTATTGAGCAGAATCCTCAAATACGCGAAAGCACCATAAAGAAACGTATCGAGGCATTGCGAAAGATCATAACAGGAACAAAATCAAAAAAACCGGACCGCGCTTCGTCCGGTTTAATTGCCATGCTGAAAAAGAACGGCATCTGCCCCTGTTGCTCAGATGATATAAAAACTCTGAGTGCGAAAGACGTTATGCCCGCATGGCTTCAGAAAACATATGAAGTATATTCATCTGTAATAGCCGACAAAAAAGCAAAAATAATAAAAAGAAGGTATTATCGCTTTTCCTTGCTTAATTCATTAACGACCGCGCTGGTTTACATTGGCCCAGCATACAACGATACCTCTTAATCCCTAATAACATACCGTCACATCTAACATTTTTCATAAGTTTATTATAAGACTTTATAAGGACTCACCTTATAAGAATATGATTTCAGTGGATATACATCGGATGTATATCGAATCTATACAACGTAATACAATTATCAGTATATAAAAAGCCATAGATAGATTTTTACCTATGGCTTTTGGACTTAATCGTATTAATTATTAATATAATACCATTAAACAATATATCATAAAATGCGATATTTTTCAATAGTTTTTTTGGAATTATTGCTGTTTTTGACGTCAATATCTGCAAATTTCGGATAAAAACGCGAAAAAAACCAAATAAAGGCGGTTTTTGACAAAAAAGCTATGTCAGAAAATTTTTAATCTGTCATAATATTATCAAAGCAAGTTTCCGCTTGTTTTCAGTCTTGGAAGGGACTGCGTAATTGACGCGAGCTTCCGAAATCCAACCTCGCGCACGAAAGGAACAGTATTATGAGACACATTACGTTTAGAGCTTTAGCCCCTGAGTACATCTGTGATGAATTCGTCGAGAATCGCTTTCATACAGTTTATACCAATGAAGTAAGGGCGATTCTTGAAAAAAGCAATGGAACTTTTATAGGCATAGCTTTTGAAACCTGGGATGTAGAGGCAGACATCAGCCAATTCGTCGAACTGTCAAAAAAATATCCCAATGAAAAAATCTCTCTCTTAATTAACCATGATTAGGTGCGATATAACGAACGGAGATTTTTCAATGTATGTTGACGACCGTAAAGTGGGCGGCGATGGTTGAGTGAACAACACTTAAACAGCCGGTAAAAGCCCTTATGCGACGCGATTTTCGCAGATTGCATAAGGGCTTTTATTATATTACCGATTCTGTCATCATTTGATTAAAGTAAGAAAAAAGGAGACAGAACAATGTTTGAAAATTTAAAACGTGCGCTGGGAATGCCGTTTTTTGAATTGGTTAACAGCTATTATACCCCGTCTGTTTTAGCAGGCCTTATATCATCCGAGCTTGAAGCCGCATCGGATGATGTCTTGTTGAATACTGCTGACTTGAAATCGTACCTGACCGGATGGATAATGGCGTGTAGAAGATACGGTGAAAAATACAATCTTCAGGACGTTTATAGAATCTCTTCATCTGAAAAATATGAGGAAATGACAAACAAGCTTTTTGATATTGTTGACGACGAGGTACTGAAAGAATACCTATATCTATCTGAAGGCAGAAAACTCTTTGTCAGCCTGTATCAGAAAGCGTTACAGCTGCTTTTGTCAAAAACCATACCGGAACAGGTCATACCGTCAAAAGATGTTACTCCACCGCTGTTTGATTATCGAAAAGTTTATGATAAGCTTAAATCAGCGCTCGATATGAACATCTGCGGGCAGGACGAAGCAAAAAGAGCTCTCATTGTCGGCATAATAAAACTTCTTATCCGTATACAGCATCCGGAACTGAATCTGAAAAAATCAAACATCCTGCTTGTCGGACCGTCCGGGTGCGGAAAAACAGAGATGGTGCGAGTCATATCGCAAGCACTCGATTTGCCTATGGTCATCGAAGATGCGTCGAAATTCACAGCAGCGGGATACCGTGGCAGGGATGCATCTGACATGATAGAAGACCTGCTTATTAAAGCCGGTTATGACGTTAAAGCAGCGGAACACGGGATAATTTACATAGATGAAATCGATAAGCTGTGCCTTTTCGATTCAGGATCTATCGGTCACGACTATAAGATTTCAGACCAGACGACATTTCTGACACTGCTGGAAAGCGATGAGATCACGGTGAATATCAGAGGGCGAGGTGCCGTAAATATCAAAACGGACAATATTCTCTTTATATCCGGAGGAGCATTCTCCGTCAAGAATATGAAAGAAACCGACAGGATGTCTGTCGGCTTTTTAAGTCCGTTTTCTTCTGTATCAAAAGAATCTGATACGATTTCTCATACGGATTTGATCCGTTACGGAATGACAAAAGAACTCGCCGGAAGATTATCGACAATAGTTCGATTCCGTCCCCTGAATGTTGATGACCTTTACAGAATAGCGACCGGAGCGAACGGGATTATGAGCGGATATGAAAAGATGTTATCCCTGTTGGGAGA
This sequence comes from uncultured Ruminococcus sp., assembly GCA_902782785.1. Taxonomy (GTDB): domain Bacteria; phylum Bacillota; class Clostridia; order Oscillospirales; family CAG-272; genus UBA1248. Next base: position 11,763 of record CACZOH010000101.1, read on the forward strand.
AGAACAGAAAATATCAGAAGAAGAAATCCGTAAACTCTGTATAGAAGCTTACAGCGAAGGAATCGGCGCGAGAGGACTGAAAACGATTTTTGACAAATATTTTGAAGAGCAAATATTCAAGGCTCTTCAAAAATCAATAATAAATTCAGAATCACAAAAGGAGGAAAACAGTGATGAAACTGAATCAAAGCCTGAGGAAAGCTCACGAGGATTTCAGACAATGGAGGTATGAGTCGTATATCGGTGACGGTACAGAAGAAGCAGCGGCGAGGGGTTTCGCCCAAAAAGATGCGGAGCATTTTTTGGAGACGCTCAATAAATACGTCGATGTTTTTCAGCGAAAGGAGTTCTATGACCGGTATCTCCATGTAATGTATGAAACGGATGACGAAATAGCCGCTTTAAAATCAGCTGCCGAGTATTGTGATATCGTTTCAAGCAATATCGTCGACTCTACTATCGACGTTATACTCAATTGCTGCACAGATTATTATCCCGAAGAGATTGATTATGCAATACACTCACTGATTCCGTGCCCGGACAGATATTTAAGTAATGAGCCGAAAACGTCTGTATCGGCGGGAGAGACGGTATGTATTCCATGCATCGAACTTGAATGCATATACGATATGATCAAATCCGAACTGATTGATGAGAGTACTGCAGCATATCTTCTTCACACCACAAAAGAAACTCTGCAACTGCTGTTGAAAGAGTATGACAAATCTTTCGAGGAGGATGAACCGATGACACCGGTAATTCAAGAATAGTACATCGCCCATGTTGCGACGCAGCCCTTAAACACAAAAACCCGCCGAAAAACGGCGGGCATTTTTTTGCAAAAAGAAAGAGCTTTGAGGATTTCAGGAAAGGGACGAGAACCCAAAATCCTGTCAAGCTCCTTTGTTGGTTCACGATAAATTGATGAACCTTGTATCGTCCGTCTTAATTCTATTATGACAGATTTTTCAAAAAAACCGAAGTGTCAACAATACTAATGTTTTTTATATTTTTATAGTAGAAATGTATTTATACACCGTTGTTCTTGAGCACTTCATTATCCGAGCAATATCCGTCACGGTCAGGTTGCCGGTAAGGTATAGTTTATGAAGACGATAAAATTCTTTAGGAATATCATCGGACGAGAATTCCGGACGACCGATTTTCTTTCCTTTAGCACGGGCGTTATTTATTCCGGATCTAACACGCTCACTGATTATATCTCTCTCCATCTCCGAAAAAACGCCCCACATCATCAACATTCCTTTAGTCATAGGGTCGATTTCGTCTGATCGGCAATCCACTATAAAGCTTCCAATGATAAGTCGGAGCTTTTTCTCTTTTACGGCCTCCAAAATCTCACACAAATGTTTTGTAGATCGCGTAAGCCTCGACACCTCTGTCGCCGCAATGGTATCTCCCGGCTGTACTGACTCGAATAACCGTTTCAGTTCGGCACGGTCTTTGTCCGTTCCTGACGCGTACTCCCAATAGATATTTTTTTCGTCGGCGACACCGAGCTTGAGAAGCTCCTGCTTCTGGCGCCCTACGTCCTGCCGCGTCTCGTCAGTCGAGCAACGCGCATAGCCCCAAGTTGTGTTCATAGATAAACCTCCTTTGCTCAAAAAAGTGTTGTTTTTATAATGTGTTCATTAAACCCTTGTTTTCGATATTTTTCGGCGCGTTTTCAATTGTCCACGCAACCAAATGATTTACTGAACATATCCCATCATCCTTATTATAAGAGCAAAATAAATGTATATGCAATACTCTATATGCGCGATCGGTTCCGACGCTTGCTTAATCTGTTAAAAAACTGAAAAGACTAAAGGGGGCTGTTTTAAACAAGCCGCCAGGGGCGTGAATTTTTTTGCACACCCCTGGCTTAACCTTTTAATCGTCCTCCTCGTCATTCGATTTTTTTCATCATTTTGTATATCTGCTCGTCAGACATTTTTGATAATTCACGAAAGCGTTTTACGTATTCTTCTCCGTACCAGTCATATTCAACCGTTTGCTTATCCAGATTAATCGTATATTCCGATTCAACGGAATCTTCACTATTTTGGTCAAAGAAAAACTTCATTTTCTGAGGCTTGTGTTTCAAGATATAATCAAGGACCTGATTGCCGGTTTTGCTTGACATTGCCATATAGTATTGTGCGTCAGATTCCGATATAAGACCTGCTGTCAACATATCTTCGATGTTTTCAAAATCGGAAGCAAAGGTATAGGAATGCTCTCTTATATAGGCGACAATTGTGGCATAACCTTCCCAATGTGCCTCGTCGGCTTGACATCCTGCCCCGTTGACAAAAACACAAGGCTCATCGGTAATATCTACCAATTCCGTTGTTCCCAGATATTGCTTCAATTCCTTTACGCGTTTGCTGTTGTACAAATCCCGAACAAAAAGCATGATTTGATATCCTCTGCCGGACGGATATCCATCGCCTCCACAGTATTGTTCGATTTTGACTTCTCCGTTTGAAACGACTTTCATAATACAACTTGTTCCCATGTTAAAAAACCTTTCCAAGGGCTCGGACCGACGTTGCGGGATCCCGATAATTTTTAACCCTTTTGCTTTGTATACATTATGACAGATTGAAA
>CACZOH010000102.1 GCA_902782785.1 uncultured Ruminococcus sp.
AAGGAGGAGAGACGGAATGATCCAGCTTGACGAAATACAGAAAAGGCTGTTATCGGAAGTCGCCGATCTTCATACGGTCCCCGAGGGAGCTTATAACATCCGTTCCAACAGTCAGAGCGCGGGAAGACGTTCAACCGCTAATATCGAGATAGTTTCTAAAACTGACGTCAGCGGACTTGAGATACACATAAAACCCGGTACGAAAAACGAGAGCGTTCATATCCCGGTGGTTATGACCGAAAGCGGACTGAAAGAAGTAGTTTACAACGATTTTTACGTCGGAGACGACGCGGACGTAGTTATAATTGCCGGATGCGGTATCGACAATTGCGGAAATCAGGACTCTCAGCACGACGGGATCCACCGGTTTTTCGTCGGTAAGAACGCAAAGGTAAAATACGTTGAAAAGCATTATGGTTCGGGCAACGGTGCGGGCAAGCGGATTTTAAATCCCGTTACCGAGGTCTATCAGAAAGAAAACAGCTCCGTCACTATGGAAATGGTGCAGATAAAAGGGGTTGACGATACAGAAAGAAAGACGATAGCCGAGCTTGACGCGGGCGCAAAGCTTGTCGTCCGGGAGCGTTTGATGACGCACGGAGTGCAAAATGCAATAAGTGTTTATTCCGTTATGCTTAACGGAAAAGGCTCGTCTGCGGACGTTGTTTCACGTTCCGTCGCAAGAGATGATTCATATCAAAAATTTGACGCAAAGATCATAGGAAACGCGGAATGTCACGGTCATACCGAATGTGACTCGATAATAATGGATAACGGCAGGATCTTAGCCGTGCCCGGTCTTGAGGCGAACAGTATAGACGCCTCGCTCGTTCACGAAGCCGCTATCGGCAAGATAGCCGGAGATCAGCTTATTAAACTTATGACGCTCGGTCTTACGGAACAGGAAGCTGAGGAACAGATAATAAACGGTTTCTTGAGATAAATAAAAAATACATCTGCTTGTATCAGGCAGATGTATTTTTTTATTATCCTTATTGTTTATTTCCTATATATTCAAGGCACAGCATCGTAAGATCGTCAAACTGCGGCGCGTCTTTTACAAATGCGTCGACAGCGTCGCGCACCTGCTTCATGGTCTGTTCCGGTCCGGCGTTCGTATTTTCATTGAGTGCGTCGAGCATCCGGTCCGTACCGAAAAGCTCTTTTTCAGCATTTGTCGCCTCGGGGACGCCGTCTGTGTACAGGAACAGTTTTGAACCCGGCTCAAGCGTTGTCTCATACTGATTGTATTTTATTCCATCCATTCCGCCTATGACAAAACCGTGCTTTGACTTGTATAGCTCAAAACGTCCGTCTGCATGGCGTACTGCGGGATGTTCGTGCCCGGCGTTTGCGGCAATGAGCTTTCCCGTGGACAGCTCAAGTATCCCGAGCCATACGGTAACGAACATTTCCTCGCGGTTGTTCGCGCAGATGGCGGCGTTTGCGTCGGTAAGGATCTGCGCAGGCGATTTGCCCAACATCGCGTTGTTTGCAAGGATTATTTTTGACGCCATCATAAACAGGGCAGCGGGCACGCCTTTGCCGGAAACATCCGCTATGACTATGCAAAGATGATCGTCGTCCGTCAGAAAGAAATCGTAAAAGTCGCCGCCGACTTCTTTCGCCGGATCCATAGAAGCGTAAATATCAAATTCCGGACGCTCCGGAAAAGCGGGATAAATGCTCGGAAGCATATCCGCTTGTATGCTTGACGCCATTGTAAGCTCAGTTTCGATACGCGAGCTTTCAAGCTGCTGTTTTGCATATTTTTCGTTCAGATTTCTGACGATTACGGAGAACATATATACCGCCGCGCCCACCATTGCGAATATGATGAACTGGATACCGTACATAAACGACTGTAAGACTGCCGCCGTTATGGGAGCGATCATATAAATCCAGAATGCCGTAAGGACGCGCTTTTCTATATTTTTGCGGTATTTTATGAGCATAAAAATATCTAACAGCAGCATCAGTATCGGACAGAGGTTTGAAAGCAGATATCCGCCGGAACGGTTATAAATATTATTTTCGTCAAAATGATATATCAGATCCGTAAAGGAACCTGCCGTAAGCAGTATGGCGTGGGTGCATAGCAGGGCGAAAAACAAGATAAACAAAATCTTTCTCAGCTTATCCTCGGGTAAAGATACGGTGAGTATAAGCATCGACATCATAAACGCCATAAAGCATGCGCTGAGCATTTCAATAAACGTGACCGTGTAAAGAGCGATACGAACGCCGGCGCCCGGAAAACCGTTCATAAGCTCGCGAGCCAGATGAGTGGATATATATAAGAGTATCAAAAGAAACAAAAGCTGAAAATATCTTCGTACTTCTTTTCGCAGATGCTCTGCGCCTGTTATCTGTAAAAAGCAGAGAATACAGACGCCTATGCCCGCCGCTATGAAAAGGCTGTTGATCAGGTTAACCGCCGGAATATTGAAAATCATATCAGAAATCTCCAGATTTTATTGTGATATACCGGCAAACTATATAAAGTCTGCCGGTATTCAACTGTATAATTACCGTAAAGCCGCCTCAAGCGTGTCGCCCAGGAGCACTCTTACGGCGTGCAGATAATCATCGTCGGACGTATAGGTCAAAACGCTGGTTGCAACTCTGTTCACCATTTCATCCGCGGCTTCTTCGCCGAGAGCCTCTTCAAGCATACAGAGCATCTGATAATCCTCTATACCGTCGCGTATACCCTCAAGTCTCATCGAAGCAATTGGATAGGGGAGACCGAAGCTGTAACCGCTGTAAACAAGAAATCCGTCGCCGTAGGAGTCGCCTGTCCACGGCTGAGACTGGTTCCAATAATTGACCTTCCAAAGGTTTGCTGCCCAGTAAAGTACGCCCGTGATATCGTATTTTTTCATCTGCCACGCGCTTACTACCGCCTCAGTACCGTCGCTTAAAAGCTGCCAGTTTACGTAAGGCTCTGTCGGGTTCATGCATATATACGTCCAGAGCTCGTCGCCTTCCGCGACTTCTTTTCTTATCCTGTCAAGAAATTCGCCGTATTTCTCGTCCTGCTCCTTTGTCTGCAGATACTCCGCACGCGAGATGAAACCGAGATCGCGCGTGGTGAATGCACTTATCTTCGGACACCATACGTTTACGGCGCGGCTGAGGAATCCAACGGAATCCGTATCTGCCTGAGCAAACGTCGTTATTGTTCCGTCGTCTGTCAGGTCAAGATTGCGTTCCATCGGTATTACCATTCTGTAATCCGGCGTATTCCGGATTATACGGTTCTTATAGTTTATCAGGTTAGCAAACTGAGTGTTCGTTCTCGGTTCGTCGCAGTCGCCGGGATAATAGATGACCTTATCCTTCCACGCCGGCTCATACCCGAGATCCTCTGTCACGCTTACGTCGTAATTGTACCAGCCGCCCGTGTTGACTCTGTCCTTGGACATATGATTCGCTCCGTATCCCGAAGTTATGCCGTGAGATACGTTCATTATGTTTACTCTGTATTTGAGGAAGAATTCAAAGTAATTGTCATATACGTCGGCGTGGGAATATCCGCTCGTCTCCCAGAACTGCTGACTGTATGAATTCTCTATATAACCGCCCCAAAGATTGAAAGCGGTGCAAAGCTCTGTTTTCTCCGACAATTCAAAATCCCAGACCTTTACGGCGACTGCGGCGCGTTTGATCTCCGCGCCCGTGTCGGCGTCGTATATGTGAACTGTCGAATTGTACGTTCCGGATTCCGTTTCGGGAAGGGAAGTAAGCTGTATTATAAACGCCTGGGAAAAACCGCCCTCAACAGATATCGGAGACGTGAACGGGGGAAGCGCGTCAGGTACGAGTTCACCGGTTATATTGTGATAATATTCATAATAAAGCTCAAACGGCACCGTTTTTCCGCTTTCATTTCTGAATTCATCAACGACGACGTTGACGTTGAACGTTTTTTCGGGCGATATGAAGAACTGGCAGTTTTCAGCTTCGTTTTTTGCCATTCTTACCGTATATCCCGTTCTGTCGGTCGGAGTGACGGATGATCTTTTCAGCTATTCCGTAGAATGGTCGAACCACAGCTTTATCGTTTCATCTTCATTATCCGCTTTAAGCACAGTATGCGCAAGCGGGTCGTTATCGGTAAGATCATAGTCGTAGTTCAGACAGTATTCGGAGTGATTGCAGTACGTCAGCGCCTTGTTCATATCGTTTGTAAAAAAGAAACCGCCGATTTCCGTAATTCCGCCGCTGGTGTTCTGACTGTTCAGCTGGATGACGAATTTTGTAATCGCCTGACCGAGCGCCGCGCTGCCTTTCAGATCGAACATCGCGCCCTGCCAGTCCGTGCTCTTCG
>CACZOH010000103.1 GCA_902782785.1 uncultured Ruminococcus sp.
GCCGGCGCATAACTTCAGGTATAAATACGGATCGGATCATATAAAGAATTGGGAGCCCTGTTATGTGATATGCCCGAAGATACTGAAAATATCAAAAGCTGACGGAAATTCGATGACTGAGCTTTGCAGCGGGGACAACGTCGGTTTGACCGCCGTTTATGAAGCCTCAGGATTTCTTTCAATGATAGAAGCTTACGGGAGAGAGCAGGTATGACAGAGTTTTCTCTTATAACAAAAAACGGGCTTCGGGATAATGATATTCTTCCGAGATCGCTTTTGATCGAATTAAAACTGAACACTTTATTTTCCGACAACACGCTGAATATACTTTCGCGCCCCTGCGACGGCGAGGACATTCTTGCCCGTCAGGAAATCATCCGCAATTTAGAGACGAATATTAACGTAAAAGAACAATTCACACAGCTTTATAAAAAGCTCGCGCAGTTATCAAAGTTATTTGATCGTTATAATAATTCCGATAATGACTGCGTGCGGCTGTTCGTATTCAGGGAGTGCGTATCCTGTTATTTTTCCGTGCTCGACGCCGATCTGCCCGCCGACGGTTATTTTTTAGAGCGTCTTTGTGCGTATTTTGCGGATTTAAAGGCACAAAGCGCGGTTATGCGCGATACGTTTGCCGAATACGTAAACTTGATTGACAAAATATCAAGATCGCGGATAGTGTTTTCGCCACGCGGCTGTTATCTTGCCGAAGATACGGGCGTCGATAGTAAGTCGGCGCTTGATTCGATTATCAAAGACGCCGAGGCGCTCGGGTGGGGACGTGAAAATGCGGAAGACGGCAAATCTATCCCGTTTGTATTGCCCCTGTCAAAATACCTTGAAGCGTTATACCCCGATACCTTTGATAAACTTTCCGAGATTGAAAAATCGCTTTATGATGGTATAAATATCAAACTTCTGTCACTCATACATGAAATGGATTTCTATATTGATGTATTGGAGTTGATTCAAAAGGCAGATCAGCAGAATATCCTGCACACTTATCCGACGATTGCGGACAGTCCGTCTTTTACTGCCAATGAATTGTATGACATCACTTTGCTTTCCGCAAAAATCGAGAAAATCGTTCCGAACGACGTTAAAATCACACCAGATGACCGCTGTTATTTCATATACGGAGCAAACGGCGGGGGAAAAACGACGTATTTACGCTCCGTCGCCTCACAGCTTATTATGTTCATTTCTGGTTGTCCGATCTTCTGCAGAAGTGCGGAGATTTACGCGTATACAAAGGTTTTCGGCCATTTCCCGCATGACGAAGATTCTTATCAGTACGGCAGGCTTGACCGTGAAATACACGACGTCACGGAGATAATCGAGCAGTGTGATAGTGAAAGCTTTGTGTTTTTGAACGAGACGTTCAGCGGCGGCACGCAGAGCAAAGCGGCGGAGCTTGCGCTCTCCGCTATGAAACATCTGTCGGATAAAGGTTGTTCCTGCTTATTTGTAACGCATCTTAGTGACGTATATAACAGCGCTTTTTCCGTTCTTTCGCCCATCGTTTCAGACGACGCATCGCATACAAGAACTTACCGTATCGGTCGTTCGGATAAGCCCGGCGGCTCTTATGCGGAAGATATTCTGAAAAAATATGAGCTTGATAAGGAATCGTTGGGGGATAAGTCATGATGGATTTACTTTACGGAGATTTTCCTGCTGCCGAAAATAAGCGGTTTGTCGATTCAAGCAGTCTTAAAGCCTTGCGGCTCGCAAATTCTTTTTCACATTTTTATTCTGACATCAACAGGCTTGACCGCTTTTTCCGCATTGCCGCGCTGCAAAGCAGCCGGGAAGTTATTATTTACAGACAAGAGATAATTAAAGACTTTGCGGGTATCCCTCTGCTGTTATCAAAGCTTTTTGATTCGTTTAACCGTGCTTTTGAATATTATACGTCATATACTGACGTAAAAAAGCAGTTTTATTCAGACTCATCACGGCGTCCCGGTGGCGGAAAGGTGCTTGATTTTCTTACGGAAACAGCGTGGTGGTTAAAGAAACTGCTTATTCTGCAAAACGAGATTTATGATCTGCTTGCAGCGTCACCCGTCAGATCCGACGGTCTCTGTAAGTACAGAGATCATTTGTCGGAAACCGTTAATTCCGCCGAATATCACGATTTACTTAAAACCTTGACCCTGCTCGAAAGCAAAAACGCCTTTATGACCGCAGGAGCGCTTGAAATACAGTTGTCCGACGGCGCGAATATGAGCACAAAATACGTTTTACCGGACGAAAATAAATCAGACGATTCAAAGCCGACCGGTATAAAAAGATTTTTCAAAAAGAAAAAAGACAATACCGATGTTTCATACGGTAAAGTCA
>CACZOH010000104.1 GCA_902782785.1 uncultured Ruminococcus sp.
GCTTTGAAGATATTGCCCGCGCTGTCGGCGCGGATCGGGCTTCCGGCGTATTCGTCAGTCGTGTATGCGATCAGACACCAATAGACCTGACAGCCGCAGTTAATATCCGAGACCTCGCCTCTGTTGTTTTTAACGCTTTTATACTTAATGTCTATCGTTTCGTTTTTCGTATCTTTTGCGTCGAAAATAATATCCGGCTTTTCGGATTGCTTGTCAATATGTACTTTTTCTCCCATTACGTATTCTTTGACGCAGATGGCAACGGCCGCGGTTATCGTGGCGACAAGCACGATCAAACCTATGTAGGGCATAGCAGCAGCCAGAAACTGCGCCACGGCGAGCATCCATATGCACATTGTGTTGAGCGCCGCCATGGCGATACAGGTGGCGGCCATCATTTTTGTAACTACGACCGCCATTGAGAGAACGAAGGTCATTACGGGAACGACAACGAACATAACGCCCATTGCAAGATTGACGACCTTTTCTATTTCCTGCACGAGTTCTTTTTTCTTTTCCCAGTTCGACTTTCTGCCGAGAGCGTTTTCGGCGGTGGACTTACGGACGTCGTCGGAGGTGAACGCTATGACGGAGTTTTCAAGATCGCCGTCGCAGTTTTCCCAGATATTGAACGCCTCTTCGTTCGTAAGCTCCTCTATTTTATCTTTTGCCTCGTTTACCGCGTCGGAAAAATCCGCGTTATGCTCGTTATCCGCAAGATTCAGGACCGCGGATATGAAACCGCCGGTATTCGCTGTCGCCGCCTGACACTTTCCCATCGCCTCGACGACGGGGTAAAGCTGCGTAAGATCGATATTATCGGAATTTATTCTGCCGAGCGTGATAAACAGGTCGCCGAGCTTTTCGCCGTTGTCAAATTCATAGGCGTTGAGCATATCGTAAGCCGCGAGGTAGAGAAAACCGCAGTCCTCGCGCTCGATATTCTCCATTTCCGCGGCGGCTTTTTCCATCGTGTCGCCTTCGGGAAGCGCGTTTGCCTGAGACTCCCGGGCTTTTGCGTCCTCATAGTACGTGGTGAAATTCTGTATGGTCCTGAACAGATCGCGCGCCGCGTCGCTGTATTTTTTATGCAGATCGTTTCGTTCGTCGGTGGACAGATCATCACTTCCGATTTTGCTCCACAACCCGCTTTTGACCGTGAATTCCGCCCAGTTTGTGGTGATGATCTTCCCTTCTTCGTCAAGATCGTTATTATACGGCGCTATACCGTTGTTCAAAAAGCCGTGAACGGCGTTGAGCGTGCCGGTGCTTGATTTCATGATCATCTCGGTAAAAAACCGCACGCTTGTCTTGCCCGCAAGGATATAATCGCCGAGCTTTGTTTTGTTCGCGTCGCCTGTATGGAACAGGTTGAGCCCTTCGTATGCGTCCTTCGCCTTCGGACTGCCGGCTTTATAATTCTGTGCGAAGAGAACCGCCGCGTTCTGCAAAGTCTGCGCCGTGCCGGCTTTCTGCGACGCGATATAGTCTGCCATATCTTTGTAGTTATAGATCGTATAGCCGGTATCCATCGCCATCATCCGGATATCGGTGATCGCCGCGTCTTTGTTCGTCGTGGGCTGATAGCCGAGATAAGCGCACTCGTCCGTATCTGTGCCCCGATTCAGATCTATCCCCGTGAAGACGTAACCGTTTGATTCAAACCATCTTTTTGCCGCTTCTCCGGAGCCGTCCTCATCTTCGCACTCGTAGATTTTTATATCGGAAACGTAGATTATGTTATCCGCCGCGTTTGCGTACGTTGACGCAGCGGCGGCAAAACCGAAGCACAGCGCTAAAAAAACGCTGACGAAAGAACAGAATGATTTACGCGTTTTTTTCGTTTCCGTCATGATGATCGACGACCTCCTTTTTCTTGTTCTTTATTCTGTAAACTATCACGATGACCGCCGCAGCCGTCGCAAGAGCCGCCAGCGAGATCATCACGATGATCGAGCCGTTGCTGAAAAGCGAGGCGGTTACGAGACTTGCGTCCATCGTTTTTTCGCCTTCAAACGACAGTTTTCCCGACTCGGAATGGAAATACCGGATCTGATAGCTGTCGACGTTCCGCAGCACTTTTGTCTTTCCGCTGTCAAGCGTACTGAGCACGACCTCAGAGCCCTCGTACAAGCCGGCGCAGTAAATGTAGTTGTGCGTCGCCCCGTAGTTTTCGAGAACGATATTCGCGCGTCCCGGCGTGCCTGCCTTGTTGCCCGTGACGTACATAAGCCCTTTTACGCTTATATCGTAACCGTAACGCCCGGCGTTGTGGGAGACGTAGATCGCGCCCTTGTCGCCCGCCCTGTTGTCCGTTATCCTGTCCGTCACGAATACCACGTCGTTTCTGTCAACGAATACCGCGGAGCCTTCGTCGTCCGCTGCATTGCTGCGGAACGTGCATTCGCGTATCATCACCGGTTCGTCTTTTTTGAAAGAATCCACTTTTTCGCCGTTTTTGATCACGTAGATCGCGCCGCCGTCGTCGTGCGCGGTGTTCGAGGTGAACGTGCACTTGTCAAAGTATCCGCCCTCGGAGGAGCTGTAATACACAGCGCCGCCGTCGTCCTTGCAGGCGTTGTTGTCAAAATAACAGGCGCTGATTATAAATATCCCGTTATTTCCGCCGTAATAATATACGCCGCCGCCGTAGTCTACCGATGAGCAGGTCGTCACTTCCACGTTTTCCAGCTCCAGACGGCTGACGTTTCGGGCGTAGATCCCGCCGCCGTTCGCGTCGTCGGAAGAATTCATCGTATGGCAGTAGTGGATCCTGCAGTTTTTAAGCACGATTAGCTTCGCGCCGCTCTTTGCGCAGATGCCGCCGCCGTGCAGATCGGTGCGGCATTCGTATATCGTGCCGCCGTTCATATACAGATTGGCGTCCTTTTCGACCGTGATACCGCCGCCTCCGTTTGAATTGGCGCCGCCCATAATAATACCGCCTTTGATACTGCCCCAGTCGGTTCTTGCGGTCGGATTGCTGTCGTTGATCGTCAGCGTGCCGCCGTTTTTGACAAGGAACACGCCGCCGTTGTCGATCTTTTTGCCGTTTCTCGTGCGGCAAATGTTATGGCCGTTCAAATCAACGACAAGGTACGCGTTTGACGGAACGGTGATCTGCCCGTCAAAGGTATAGTCGGATCCGAGCGTCAGTTCAACTCTGTAACCGATCACAGCGGAAGTCATATACTTGACGATCAGATTCATAAACGCCTGCGAGGGGTTGTCA
>CACZOH010000105.1 GCA_902782785.1 uncultured Ruminococcus sp.
ATATGTGATACCGAACCCGCCTTCGCCTAAAGCCGCGCCTACAACGTATTTTTCCGCAAGCACGGTACCAGGCTGCAGATGGTGCATCGGCTCCTCTGTCGTCAGGTCCTTTCCGCATATCGGGCATACTGCATTTCCTTCTCCTATTTCACTCATGCAGTATTTGCAGTATTTCATAATTTCCTCCGAATAAATTTTATAATAATTTCTGAAAATCTATATTTATTACAATATAACATAAATTTTCTTAAAAGTCAACAGATTTTATATAAAATAGACAATAAAACTGAAAATGTAAAACAAATCAATTGTGTATTATTCAAAAATAGTATTGTACGTTATAAAAACAACATTTGCTTGCTGACCCGCAGCAACCGTATGGGCGAAGCGCGGCGGAGACAGCATCGGGCGAGGCAAAGCAGAACCCGACAAAGACGATAAAACGGTTACTCATATATTGGAAAATGTATGAGTAAACGGATATATCGTCTTTTTTTGTTTTTCACAAGAATTTTACTGTGTTCGATTGAATAATAAATACAGAATACGATTCGACAAAAAACAGAATGTTTCCCGCTCCGGAAAGTCTTTGTTTTCGTCGGATTTTTTGTTTTACCAAGAAAAACGTCATAATGGTTGCAGAAAAAAAAGAAAACAGGAGATTTGAATTTGAATGAACGTGATTTCACACCAGATTTTTGTTTTTTCTTCAATTCCTGTCATCATGATGATAGCAAACAAGAAAAGAGGAGATTGTAGTTTGAATGAACGTGGTTTCACACCGGATTTTTGTTTTTCTTCAATTCCTGTCATCATGTTGATAGCAAACAAGAAAAAAGGAGTACGAAAAGAATCCGAAAAAGAAAAGACGCGCTGCATATGCGTCGAAAAGAAAAGAATTGAAATTGAAAAAGAAAAATAGAAGGCGGATATTGAAAGGAGACCCGCCGGTAAAAAGAACAAAAAGAAATTGAACCAAACTTCGATATGATCGTAGAAAGAAAAAATCCCTATGATATGCGCAGATATCATAAGGACGTATCGAAAAGCGGTTATGCTTATTTCGATATGATTAAACTTTAATTACGTCCCGCTGCAGACGGTTTGTAATTGCAGCCGTGAACCATAACACGAGATCAATGTGGGTATCATTAACTTCTTAACAAAAATAAAAGCCATAAAAGGAGGACAAAAACTATGGCGCATAAAAACAAATTAAGCCTGATAGCTCAGGTGAACGAAAGAATAAAAAGCTTTGATAAAAGAGGTCAGTCAAAACATAAAGCAAAAGACGAGCACGGTCACGTTGACGATATATACAGCAATTCCACCTTTGATAAATATCTTCATAACTGCTGTGCTTTCGTTAAGTGGTGTAAAACGAATCACAAGTGTAAAACGCTCTCGGATTGCAGACAGTACGTTGACGAATGGTTGTCGGAATTGATAGATAAAGGATATTCCGCGTCAACGATAAAGCAATATGCTTGCGCCGTTGCAAAGCTGTATCAGTGCTCAACAAAAGAGTTTATCAAAACTCCGTCGAGATACAGAAAAGACATCAAAAGAAGCCGCGGAGAAAAAGTCAGAGATGCTCATTTCAGCGAAACAAACAACAAGGCAATAGTCGAATTCTGCAAATCAACGGGATTACGCCGCCACGAGCTTAAAGCGTTGAGAATGGGTGACCTTATCTGTGAAAACGGAACGTATTACGTTCACGTCAGAAGAGGCAAAGGCGGCAAAGAAAGAACGGCGATTGTAGTAGGAGATATTCAGAACGTAATAGACTGCTTTAAAAAGTCGGAAAACGACATATACGGCAGATTATTCCCGAAAATACCCAACGGAATGGACGTTCACGGATACAGACGGGATTATGCGAATACATACTACAATACAGTTGCTCGTAACGTAAAAAGATTACGCAAAGAAGAAACGTATATATGCCGTAAAGACAAATACGGTATTGTGTACGACAGAAAAGCGATGCTGACCGTGAGCAGAAACCTCGGTCACAACAGAATAGACGTCATAGCGCAAAGTTATCTCGGATAATCCGATTAAATCCGGGAAAATAAGGAAAAATAATAAACGGAGGTGATAGTTATAGCTAATGATGAGAAAAATATAAAAGCCGAGATTGAGAAGACGTGGCTTTTATATTTCAACAAGTATCTTCTCGAACACAACGTAATAACGGAAAAAGAATACTACGCAATGAATAATAAGATACTGTCCTCAAAAAAAGCAGTCAAATAGTCTGTATCAAAAGAGCTTTCGTCGGCTGCGCAGTGCAGCAAATCTAAAACGGGTGCTGTGAAAATATTGAGGAATAATATAAAATAAACCAATAAGAAAAAGCGCTGGACAAACCGGTTTGATTTGTCCAGCGTGGTTTTTATATGGAAAAACAGATTTTGTACGTAATATGTACGACATGACCGGGAAGACAGCGGTTTGTACGCGTGATTTTCGTTGTTCGTACGGGGGTCATATTATTGACCATCTGGCCGCCGACCGAACCGGCCTGCTTGGATGTGAGATCGCCGTTGTAACCGTTCTTTAAGTTTACGCCGACTTCATTCGCCGCTTCCATTTTGAAATGGTTAAGAGCGTCCTTTGCATCGGGCACTACATGCTTTGCCATAATACTGTTCTTTCCTTTCAAATTCTTATATGCAGCGTTTCCGTATCCGGTAACGCGTAACCGAGCCTTTTTCGGCTCCGAGCATATTATGTGCAAATGATGATGATTTATTTATGGTATTTTTTGTTTTTTTCGATATGCCCGTTAAAAAGATAAAATTTACTTATATACGTTGAATGCAAAAGAATAAAAGGTTATAAATTTTATATAATATGTAATCAAACGCACAAAAATATCGGGTATTAGGGTAGGCGGCCGCCGAATATATAAGCGTTAAGGAGAAAAACGTGAAAGATGCAGAAATAGTCGCTCTTTTCTTTGACAGAAACGAGGACGCTGTTTCAGAAACGAAAAAGCAGTATGAGCAGTACTGTATGTATATAGCGAACAACGTTTTGCAGAACAAACAGGACGCGGAGGAGTGTTTTAACGACGCGCTGCTTTCAGTGTGGAAAAGCATTCCGCCGCATAAGCCGGAAAATCTCAAAACGTATATCGGTAAGATAGTGCACGAGATCGCCATTGACAGGTGGAGAACAAACAACCGTCAAAAGCGCGTCAAGACCGAATTTGCCCTGTCTCTTGACGAGATCGAGGAGGTAATTCCGGACAACAGCTTTGACGAGCAGATCGACGAAAGGGAGCTGACTGATGAAATTTCACGTTACCTTAAATCCTTAGACGAGGTAAAGAGGAACGTTTTTATCAGACGGTACTGGTATTACGACAGTATCGACGATATCTGCAAAAGGTACGGCTTCGACAAAAGCAAGGTCCTCGTAATGCTGAAGCGGACAAGAGACGGTCTTTACCTGTATTTAAAGAAAGAAGGTTATATTATATGAAAGAAAATATCATGATAAGCGCGATAGTAGGTATCGACGACGATCTTATCGCCGACGCCGACAAAGCGCCGGAAATTAGAAAAAAAACAAAATGGTTAAAATTCGCGTCCGTTGCCGCCGCGTGTGTGCTCGTCGCCGCAGCCGCGGTATCGATACTGCCCGCGGTAATGAAAAGCAACAAGCCGACGCCCTTGGCGGGCGAGGTAGTAGTCGGTTGGACGAATTCCGACAATCTCAAAGAAGAAACGACGGGACATTATATAGGCGTCAAGTGTCCGTCCTTCTATACCGACACGAAGCTAATAACGCTTGAGCCGTATATGGCGCAGCTGGAAGATGAAGGACTTGACGGATATCCCGTTTTCGAGGTTTATCAGGGCTTTACCGAGTTTGGTACGGGCATAAACCGATATCGGGAGGGATGTGAGGTCAAAATAAACGGCGGCGGAAGCAAATATGAGAAAAGATTTACGCTGTCCGACCTTGACTTTCTCACAATAGCCTACGACGAAAACGTGTTTGACGGGCACAGTGAAAAAGTCACCCTCGATTTAAGCGAGTATGAGGCGGACGAAGCAGTGTCCGTGACGTTCTCCTACGGGTTTTTCTACTATAAAAACAACCCGTTCAATCAGTCAAAACCCGATAATTCGCTTTGCGCGAACAGCTTTACGCTTAACTTTTGTATAGGCGAGCGCGGGATCTCCGTCAGCGCGAACAGCATGGAGGGCGCGATAGCCGAATACGAAAGACTGACGGGCGAAAAAACGGGAATGAGCGAATATATAGACCAAATCAACAGAAGCGGTGAATACAGCTCCGTTTATCATTCCATAAAACAAGACAGATAAAAATTTAAGCCCCGGGATTCGGACTGGGGCTTTTTGACGGCGTTACTTATAATGCTTCAAGTGTCAGCGGCAGGCAAACGCATTTTATCAAATATAAAACCTTCCTTTTCTTAAATGAAAATCTTGACATATCATAAATTTTGTGATACAATGTGAAGACAATCAAGAAATATGAGGAGAATCATACATGGAAAAGAAACGTTTGGTTACAAGAAGTGATTTTGACGGTTTGGTATGCGCCATGATCCTGCGCGAGCTTGGCATACTTGACGGAATAAAGTTCGTCCATCCGAAGGACGTACAGGACGGAAAGATCGAGCTTTCCGAAAACGATATAACGACAAACCTGCCGTTCGATCCGCGCGTCGGACTTGCGTTCGACCATCACGAATCCGAGGTCAGCCGTCTTGAGCCCGTTGAAACGAACGGCAAGCTGATCATCGACCCGAACGCCAGAAGCGCCGCGAGAGTCGTTTACAATTATTTCGGCGGAAAGGAAGCGCTTCCGCGCGTTACAGAGGAGCTTATGACCGCCGTTGACAAGGGCGACAGCGCCGATTTCACGCTTGAAGAGATACTTGATCCCAAGGGCTGGGTCCTCCTTCATTATCTTATGGACCCGCGAACCGGTCTCGGCCGTTTCCACGATTTCCGCATCTCAAACTATGATCTTATGATGGAGCTTATCGGCTACTGCATGGATCATGGCATTGACGATATACTGAAGCTTCCCGACGTAAAAGAGCGCGTCGATCTGTACTACGAGCAGGCAGAGCTTTTCAAAGCTCAGCTCCGCCGCATCGCAAAAGTCGAAGGCAAGGTCGTTATTCTCGATCTCAGAAACGAAGAGGTCATACACGCGGGCAACCGCTTTATGATCTACGCTCTGTATCCCGAAACGGAGATCTCCGTTCACATTGCGTGGGGCTTCCAGAAGCAGAATACCGCGGTCATGATAGGCAAATCGATCGTCAACCGCAAATCAAAAGTCGATATCGGCGAGCTTTGCCTCAAATACGGCGGCGGCGGTCATATGAACGCCGGCACCTGCCAGCTCGATAACGACAAGGTCGACGAGATGCTTCCGGGTATCATCGCCGAGCTCAACGCCTGATAAAACAAAACAAAACGGCTGTTCTGACAGCCGTTTTTTTATATTCCGTGTTTTTTTACGAAAAGACTTATAACTTTTCAATTATGTCCGGCGGGCAGAGCGTCGCCGCCATTACGGCTTTTATCGTATGTAAGCGGTTTTCCGCTTCGTCGAAAACCGCTGACGCGGGGCTTTCAAATACCCCGTCCGTTACCTCCATACAGCTTATGCCGTATTTTTCGTATATCTTTTGCCCGATAGTCGTTTTAAGATCGTGAAAAGCGGGAAGGCAGTGCATAAAAATGCAGTTTTCGCCCGCGGCGCTCATCAGATCCTCCGTCACTCTGTACGGTGTCAGGTCCTTTATACGCTTCGCCCATACGCCGTCCGGCTCGCCCATCGATACCCAAACGTCCGTGTATATGACGTCCGCGTCCTCGACCGCAATATACGGTTCCGTTACAAACGATATTTCGGCGCCGGTCATCTCAGCTTCCGCTTTACAGATATTCGTGAGCTTTTTATCCGGAAAGTAAGCTTCCGGCGCGCACGCGACGAAATTCATTCCGAGCTTTGCGCATCCGACCATAAGCGAATTGCCCATATTATACCTCGCGTCGCCCGTGTATACGAGCTTTTTGCCCTTAAGCTCTCCGAATTTCTCCTTTATCGTGAGCATATCGGCAAGTATCTGCGTCGGGTGGAATTCGTTTGTCAGTCCGTTCCACACGGGCACTTTCGCGTATTCCGCAAGCTCCTCGACCGTATCCTGCCCGAAACCGCGGTATTCTATACCGTCGAACATACGTCCGAGCACGCGCGCGGTGTCCTTTATGCTTTCCTTTTTGCCTATCTGCGAGCCGTCGGGCGACAGATAAACGGTGTGCATACCGAGATCGTTTGCGGCGACCTCAAACGCACAGCGCGTGCGCGTGCTTGTTTTTTCAAATATAAGAGCCGCGCTTTTGCCCTCGCACAGCCTGTGCGGAACGCCGCTTTTTTTCAACGCCTTGAACTTTTCGGATAAAGCAAGAAGATACGTTATCTCATCCGTCGTAAGGTCAAGCAGCTTTAAAAAGCTTTTTTTATATAAACTCATTTTATTGCCTCTTTTACGTATTTTATCTGCTCGACGACCGACTGCACGGACGTCCCGCCGAAGCTTTTGCGGCGGCTTACGCAGTTGTCAAGGTCAATCGCGGAATAAACCTCCTCGTCAAACAGATCCGAAAACTCCGAATACTCGTCAAGCGTCAGATCCTGAAGCGTCTTATTGTTCTTAATACAGTATGACACTATCTGTCCCGAGATCTTATACGCCGTGCGGAAGGGAAGACCCTTTACGGCAAGATAATCGGCGAGGTCAGTCGCGTTGATAAAGCCCTTCTGCGCGGCTTTTTTCATATTATCCGTTTTCGCCTTCATCGTTTTTATCATTCCCGCGTACACGTCAAGGCAGGCGGTGACCGTATCGACCGCGTCGAACACCGGCTCCTTGTCCTCCTGCATATCCTTGTTGTAAGCGAGCGGCAGTCCCTTCATGACCGTCAGAAGCGTGATAAGATCGCCGTAAACGCGTCCCGTTTTACCGCGTA
>CACZOH010000106.1 GCA_902782785.1 uncultured Ruminococcus sp.
ATATCCGACACGTCGCCTTCAAGCTTCATTTCATACACGTTTTTTTTTTTTTGTACGTTCTTTTTTACGGTTAAAATTACGTCTTTCATATTATGAGTTTATCGTGGATACTGTCAGCGTCGTTTCTTCAAGCACGTCGAGGAGCACGCGCACCGTGTCGAGCGAAGTGAACATAGTCACGTTGTTTTCGGTGGCGAGACGTCTTATCTGCAAACCGTCGCTCTGCGCGTCCGTCGCGCCTATGTCGCGCGTGTTTATTACGTATGCGATATGTCCCTGACGGAGCGCCTCGGGTATCTCCTCCGATCCTTCGGATATTTTTTCAAGCACGTGCGTTCTTATGCCGTTTTCCTTTAAGAATTTCGCCGTGCCCTCCGTCGCCTCTATGTTGAAGCCGAGGTTGTAGAAGCGCTGTATGAGCGGGAGCGTTTCCGCCTTGTCCGAATCCGCGACGGTGACGAATACCGTGCCGTAATTCTGCAGACGGAGCCCCGCCGCCTGGAGCGCTTTGTATAACGCGCGGTTAAGCTTGTCGTCGTAGCCTATCGCCTCGCCCGTCGATTTCATTTCGGGAGACAGATACGCGTCAAGCCCTCTTATCTTGTTGAAAGAGAATACGGGGACTTTTACGTAATGGCGTTTCTTCTCCTCGGGATACAGATCGAATATGCCCTGCTCCTTGAGCGATTTGCCCAAAATCACCTCCGTCGCTATATCGGGCAGCGGATAACCCGTTGATTTTGATAAGAACGGGACCGTGCGCGAAGAGCGCGGGTTGACCTCTATAACGTAGACGTCGTCGTTTTTGTCTACTATGAACTGTATATTGTATAAGCCCTTAATGCCTATGCCGAGACCCAGTTTCTTTGTATACTGCAGTATGATCCCTTTTACCTTGTCCGATACGGAGAACGCGGGGTAAACGCTTATCGAGTCGCCGGAGTGTATGCCCGTGCGCTCCACAAGCTCCATAATGCCGGGTATGAACACGTCGCGCCCGTCGCATATCGCGTCCGTTTCGACTTCTTTTCCGGGTATATATCTGTCAACGAGAACGGGCTTGTCCGCGTCTATCTCAACGGCGCTCTTCAGATAATGGCGGAGCTGTTCCTCGTTTGCCACTATCTGCATCGCACGGCCGCCCAAAACGAACGAAGGACGGACGAGGACGGGATAACCTATCTCCGACGCCGCTTTGACGCCGTCCTCTATATTCGTCACGGCGCAGCCCTTCGGCTGAGGTATGCCGAGCTGTAAAAGCACCTTTTCAAAGCTGTCGCGGTTTTCCGCGCGCTCTATCGCCTCGCAGTCCGTGCCTATCATCCGGACGCCTCTGTCCGTTAACGGCTGAGCGAGGTTGATGGCAGTCTGACCGCCGAGCGAGGCTATAATGCCCTCCGGTTTCTCAAAATCTATGACCGCCATAACGTCCTCCGGGGTGAGCGGCTCAAAATAGAGCTTGTCCGCCGTCGTGTAGTCCGTTGACACGGTCTCGGGGTTGTTGTTTATGATTATAGATTCGTAGCCCTGCCGCTTTATCGTCTGCACGGCGTGGACGGTGGAGTAATCGAATTCCACGCCCTGACCTATCCTTATCGGTCCCGCGCCGAGCACCACGACCTTTTTCTTGTCCGTCAGAATACTCTGGTTCTCGCCCGTGTACGACGAATACAGATACGCGATATATTTGCCCGTATGGAGCGTATCCACCATTCTGAAAACGGGGACTATGCCGTGTTTCTTCCGCTTCTCGTAAACCTCAAGCTCGGACAGGTTCCAGAGCTTCGATATGTATTTGTCGGAGAAGCCCATTTTCTTCGCCTCGCGCAGAGCTTCAACGCTGTTTACGTTCTCCTTAAGCTTCTTTTCCATATCAGTTATCTTTTGCAGCGACAGAAGAAACAGATTCGTTATCATCGTTTTTTCGTGTATCGTCTTTATGTCGACGCCGCGGCGCAGAAGCTCTGTTATCGCGTAAATGTTGTCGTCGCGGAACACGGAAACGTATGATAAAAGCTCCTCGTCGGTTTTGCCGTCGAATTTCGGAAGATACAGATGACACACGCCGACTTCAAGCGAACGCACGGATTTGAGCATACATTCCTCAAGGTTGGATCCGATGCCCATTACCTCGCCCGTCGCTTTCATCTGAGTGCCGAGCGTGTTCGGCGCGTCGGCGAATTTATCGAACGGGAAGCGCGGGAATTTTGCGACTATGTAGTCAAGCGACGGCTCCGTTGCCGCGGTACCGCCGGCGACGGGTATTTCCTCAAGCAGCATACCGAGCGCTATTTTCGCCGTAACTCTCGCTATCGGATAGCCGCTCGCCTTTGACGCGAGTGCGGAGCTGCGCGAAACTCTCGGGTTTACCTCTATCAGAAAGTATTCGCTCGTCTCCGGATGGAGCGCGAACTGCACGTTGCAGCCGCCCGCGATCTTAAGCTCCTTTATTATCTTTATCGCGCTGTCGTTCAGCATTTTCAGATCGTGATCGTCAAGCGAAAGTATCGGCGCCACGACTATGCTGTCGCCCGTGTGCACGCCGACGGGATCGACGTTTTCCATACCGCATATCGTTATTGCGTGATCGCTTTCGTCTCGCATGACCTCAAATTCTATCTCTTTATAACCTTTTACGCTCTTTTCGACAAGCACCTGATGAACGGGCGACTGGGCGAACGCGTTCGGAGCTATGCTCATAAGCTCGTCCTCGTCGTCGGCAAAGCCGCCGCCCGTGCCGCCGAGCGTGAACGCGGGGCGGAGCACCACGGGGTAGCCGATATCAGCCGCCGCCTTTTTAGCCTCGTCTACGCTGTACGTTATTTCGGACGGTATGACGGGCTCTCCTATCGACATACACATTTCCTTGAAAAGCTCTCTGTCCTCGGCGCGCTCTATGCTGTCCGCCGGCGTGCCGAGAAGCTCCGTGCCGCATTCCTTCAGAATGCCTTTTCTCGATAACTGCATCGCAAGGTTAAGTCCCGTCTGACCGCCTATGCCCGGGATTATCGCGTCCGGGCGCTCATACCTCAATATCTTCGCTATGTATTCCAGCGTCAGCGGCTCCATATATATTTTGTCCGCTATCGTAGTGTCGG
>CACZOH010000107.1 GCA_902782785.1 uncultured Ruminococcus sp.
CGGTCTCGGCGTGCGCTGCCTCGGCGCGATCACGCGCGACAGACTTGAAGCCGTAAGAGAATCCGACGCGATACTGCGCGAGGAATTTGCAGCGGCGGGACTTGAGGGCAAAGTATGGCAGTATTTCACGATAGTACCCGATTACAGATCTGTCGGCGTTAAGGACGGTCTGCGCAGCTTTGAATGGTTCGTCGTAATACGCGCAGTCAACACGCGCGACGCGATGACCGCCGCGATAGAGCCCATCCCGTACGAGCTCCTCGGAAAAATAGTCAACAGGATAACAAGCGAAGTCAAGGGCGTCAACCGCGTCCTCTACGATCTCACGCCCAAGCCTACGGGCACGATCGAGTGGGAGTGATTTTCGCTTCGCGAAAATCAACTAATAGTTATTAACTATTAACTATTAACTTGCAGAAGTTGAAAAATGGCGGAAACCCATATAAACGCGAATTAAGCGAGTGGGAATAATTGCAAAATTCCGACAATAATTTCAAACGAGAGAAAACCCTCCTGTGTGAAGCTTAATTCACATGGGAGGGGTTTTTTATCTATATTATACTATTTCATTCTTTTGGCTTTCCGTACCTGTCGGATTTATAAATATACGCTTGACAAACGGCAAACTTGAGATTATAATATGAATCGGATACAGCGGCTTTCATACGCTTAAAACAACGACCCGGGCGGAATTTATAAAGGATACGCGCGGGATAAAATAAAACGGCGGGGAGGAAACATATGGAAAAAAGTCATTGGAACGGCAAGCTGTGGTACGCATACGGCACGTCTATGACCAGCGTTGAATACGGCAAATACGTGCCCGTGGTGCAGGAATTGTCGGGACTGAGAGCAGTGAACAAAGGGATACCGTGCGCCGGCATCACGCCGGACGCGTTTGACGGCAGGGGCGCGACAAAGCTTGCCGTCATGGATGAAAACGACGGCAAAAAGGACGCCGATCTGATAACGCTGGAGCTTCTGCCGAACGAAGGCGCGACGGTCGGGAATATATACGATACCGACGATCTTTCCGTCTGCGGCTGCCTTAATCAGTGTCTGCGTTTCCTGCAGGAAAAAACGGCGGCGCAGATAGTTGTGATCGTTATGATAGGCAGCAACAACATAACGCCCGAATCACCGCACGAGAAACGCGGCATACCTCAGTATGAATTTGCTGAAATAATAGAAAAAACGGCGCGTCTGAACAGCGTTCCCGTAATAAACGCATTCTGCGAATCGGGCTTCGGTTACGCGAGAGTTAAAAACAGAGAATATCAGCCGGATAACATCCATTTGAACGAAACGGGAGGACTGAACATGGGCAGATTTATCTGGAGCAAGCTCAAAAACATACCTCTGTGGACGGGTCCGGAAATCAAATAAGGTGACGAGTTGTGAAAATAAACGTTGATTTTACAAAGGAAAAGGGAAAAATAAAGCCCATGCACGGCGTGGGTCAGCCGCCTTTTTCGGGCTTGGATTTCTCCATGCTTCACTATCTTACGGAAGCAGGCATACCGTTTTCTCGCCTGCACGACGTTGGCGGCTGGTTCGGGGGCGCCCGCTTTGTCGATATCCCGAATCTGTTTCCGGACTTTGAAGCGGACCCGGAGGACCCCGCCTGTTACGATTTTACGTTTACGGACAAGCTCGTCACGGCGCTTGTCAACGCGGGCGTCGAGCCGTTTTTCCGCCTCGGCGTAACTATAGAAAACTACGCGGAGGTAAAGGCTTACCGCATTTTCCCCCCGTCCGATCCGCTCAGATGGGCGAAGATCTGCGAGGGCGTGATACGCCATTATACGGAGGGCTGGGCTGACGGCTTTGAATACGGCATACGTTACTGGGAGATCTGGAACGAGCCGGACAACAGCGACGATATCATGCTGAATCAGATGTGGCGCGGCAGTATGGAGCAGTATTTTGAGCTTTACCGCGTCGCTTCCCGATATCTGAAGGACCGCTTTCCGCACCTGAAAATAGGCGGCTACGCCTCGTGCGGCTTTTACGCAATAGCGGGGATAGAGACGGACCCGAACGCCAAGGCGACCGCGAGAGAAACGTATTTCGTCGATTTTTTTGAGAAGTTTTTGAAGTTCGCAAAAGAAAACGGCTGTCCGCTCGATTTCTTCTCGTGGCACAGCTACGCGTCGATAGAGCATACGGCGATATTTGCGGAATACGCGAGAAAAAAGCTTGACGAATACGGGTTTACCGAAACGGAAACGACCTGCAACGAATGGAACTGGCGCGTGGATCTTCGCGGTACGGCGCGCCATGCCGCGCTTACGGCGGCTATGATGCTTTCGTTTCAGCGTCTGCCGCTTGAATCGGCCATGTTCTACGACGCGCGCTTGGGCGTGAGCATATACGGCTCTCTGTTCGATCCGCTGACGCGTAAACCGTTCCCCGCGTTTCATGCGTTTTCGGCGTTCAACGAGCTTTATAAGCGCGGGACGGAGGTCGGGCTGACGATCGACGGCGAAAGCGGCGTTTACGCCGCGGCGGCAAAGGGAAAAGAAGGCGGTGCGGTCATGATGGCAAACACGAACGAAACGCCCGTTGAACTTGAGATAAGCTGCGGTCTCCCCGTCGTTTCGTACCGCGTGATCGGAGAGGACGGCGCGGTCGAGGGGACTGCACCTCAAAAAACGCTTCCCGCAAACGCGATAATGATATTATTCACAAAATAAATCTGTAAGGAAAAAGGAGATATTATGAGAACAGGAATCCAATGGTGTCCCGAGGATAACGTGGAAGAAAAGGTAAAGGAATTAAAAGAGATAAAGCGTTTGGGCTACGACTGCATTGACTTTCAGTCGTTCTGCCATACGGAGAACGTGTTTTTCGGAAATCCGCGCGAGGTCTCGCGTTTGATTAAGATCGTGAGAGAAGCGGTCGCGGACGCCGGTCTTACCGTCAGTCAGACGCACGGGCCGTGGCGCTGGCCGCCGCAGGACGCGACTCCTGAGGACCGGGCGGAGCGGTTTGATAAAATGGTGCGCTCGCTCTACGGCACGGCTGAGATCGGCTGCGGTGATATGGTCATCCACCCTATCATGCCGTACGGCGATTATCAGAACCCGCATCCTGACGAGTTTATGGAAATGAACCTTGAGTTTTTCGCAAGACTTACGGAGGAGGCTGAAAAAGCGGGGGTCGTGATAGATTTCGAGAATATGCCGATGCCCGCGCTGACGCTTTCGACGCCGGCGCATATACTTGATTTCGCAAAGAAAATCAACTCTTTGTATTTCCGCGTCTGTCTTGACACGGGTCACTGCGCGGTGACGAAAAACGATCCCGCGGAGGCGGTGCGGCTGACGGGAAAGGAGTATCTGCGCGTCCTTCACGTTCACGATAACGACGGCAGGGGCGATTTCCACTGGCTGCCGGAGACGGGAGTGATAAACTGGGCGGAGTTTTCAAAAGCTTTGCACGATATAGGCTTCGAGGGCGTCTTCTCGCTTGAGACCGACGTAAAGCAAGACGGTCTTTCACCCGAGGAATACACGGCGAAAAGGGAAGAACTGGCAAAAACCGCAAGAAGGCTGGCAAAATAAAAAAAGGGCGCCGAACAGGCGCCCCGATTTTGTGTTATTTCTTATTACCCGCGGAGGGATAACAAAAGCTTTGCAAAGTTTATCATCAGCGGGACGGTGCCGACGGAGAGGAGCGTCGTAAGCGACGCGGTCTTTGCGGCGAGACCCGGAGATATGTCGTATTTCTGCGCGTACATAGTGCAGTTTGTGGCGCAGGGAAGCGCGGTGAGCGTCGTGAAAAGAAACACCATCTCGTCGGAAAGACGGCAGAGCACGGCGATCCCGCAGATAAGCGCGGGCAGAACGAGCAGTCTGACGGCGCAGATAACGTACGCCTTCCAGTCGAGGAAAAGCTCTTTTACCGGTACGGACGCCAGGATCGAGCCGACGATTATCATGGAACCCGGCGCGCAGATCGAGCTTAACATATCCATGGCCTGCGTTACCGGCGCGGGCAGATCGAAGGGCAGAACGTAAAGCAGTATTCCGATGAGGACCGGTATGGTGCCGAAATTCACAAGCAGATTGAGAGGCTTTACCTTGATATCGTCGCGCCCCTTTGCAAGCAGTATCATCCCGTACGTCCACAAAACCGCGTGGAACGTTATGATGAAGAACGCGCCGTAAAAGCCGCCGATATCGCCGAACAGCGCCTTGAGTACGGGTATCCCCATAAAACCGGTGTTTGCAAACACGAGCCCGAACGTCCCTATCTTTCTGTCGTTCATATCCTTGAACGGCTTTGTGGCGAAAAAGCCGACGGCGGCGCATATCCCGAGCGATATGAAGCCGAGCCCCGTTACGGTAAAGCCCTTTTTCAGGTTTTCAAGCGAGAACTCTATACCCGAAAGCGAGCTCATTATCATAAACGGCTGAGCCACACAGATAATGAACGTTGAAAAGCCCTTGGTGAACGTGTCCGTTATAAGCTTTGTTTTTGCGGCGATAAAGCTGACTATGACGATTATAAACAGCGTTATCACCGTATATGACAGTTGTGTTACGTTTATCATTTTATTTACCGGATAACTCGTCGGCTTTCGCCTTTATCTTCAGCATATCCGCCATCATATCGTCCTTCTTTTTCGGATCGCGCAGAAGCGCGGAGGGATGATAAACGGCGACAAGTATTTTTCCCTTTCTTTCGTAAAAAACGCCGTGATCACGCGTTATTTTAAAATCGGGCGATATGATCCTGTACGCGGATATCCTTCCGAGGCAGACTATTATTTTCGGGTCGATTATCCTCGTCTGCTCGCGCAGATATTCAAGGCACGCCGCCTGCTCCTCGGGGTTGGGGTCGCGGTTTTTCGGCGGACGGCATTTTATCGTGTTGGCTATGTAAACGTCACTGCGCTTCAAGCCCACGGCTAAAAGATATTTGTCAAAAAGCTGTCCCGCGCGGCCGACGAACGGTATTCCCGTCTTATCCTCGTTCTCGCCCGGAGCCTCGCCCACGAACATTATATCGGCAGAAGGGTCGCCGTCGCCGAAAACGACGTTCGTCCTCGTCTGCCAGAGCTGACACCTCTGACACTTATCGCATATCTGTTTTAATTCCGACAGTTCCATTTTTTATATCTTCCTTGTTTTTTTCTATTTTACCACGTTTTTTCGGAATTTGCAATATCAAAAACCGCATTTTTTACGATTATAACGCGGCCGTGCTCATAAATATAGTATAAAAACGCGTTTTTGTCGGTAAAGACACCTGAGCAAAGCTCCGAAACCGAGGAGAGCCAAAGCGGATCGCCCCCGTCGTCAACCTCCGTTATAAGATAATACGCCGCGTTTTCCCCCGCGCCCTCACGCAGAAGCGTCCCGTTCTTTACGCCCTTGCTTTGCAGGAACACGCAAGCCGTATGAAGCGCTTTTCCTCCGTCAAAGCAGAATACCGTTTTTTTCGCGGGCTTTTGAGGGGGCTTTCTTTTTTTTGCCTTTACCGTCACGGTATAACCGGGATCGAGCGTTATCTCACATTCTTCTTTGCCGCGGCACGGCA
This sequence comes from uncultured Ruminococcus sp., assembly GCA_902782785.1. Taxonomy (GTDB): domain Bacteria; phylum Bacillota; class Clostridia; order Oscillospirales; family CAG-272; genus UBA1248. Next base: position 5,548 of record CACZOH010000107.1, read on the forward strand.
AAAGCCCGCCGCACGCGCCTGAGATTATGCCGAAAACCGCCTCTTTCAACTCATCCGCGTCCTTTTCTCCCAGCCCTTTTACGTCTTCTTCCGATAAAAACACGGTTACCACGCCGTCAGAAATCTTTTGTATTCTCATAAATACCTCCGATATATAATAAACAAAAACGATAAAATAGGTGATTTGCTATTGACGGGAAAACAAAAATATGTTATAATAAAAAAAACGTCAGATTGATCGGATGGATAAAATGAGATTTGTAAAAAGGATTACAGCCGTTTTTCTTGCCGTCATTTCCGTATGTCTGTGCGGATGCGTCGGTCTTGTCGAGAAGTTTTATTCCGACGAGACGACAAAGCCGGCGCCGGCCTTCGTTCCCGTCGACGTGGAGGAGGGCAGCATCTATTTCAAGGATTTCGACGGCAACGTTATAACGCTGAAGGAGGCGCCCGATACCGTCGCGTCGTTATCCGTCGTTTCGACGGAGATAATCTGCGGTCTCGGCGCGTCAAGGTACATATCCGTTATGAACGAGGCTTCGTCAAAGCTTGAAGGAGCGCCTATTTCGGCGGAGGTCGTGCAGGACTATTACGCGGATACGGATAAGATCGCGGAAATGAAGCCCGGGCTTGTGTTCTATTCCGCGGACAGCTTATCTACCCTTGCGCTCACGGTGATGAAAAACGCGGGGCTGACGCTCGTGCGGATACCGGAGAGGGGAAACACGGAGACTGCCGAGGCGAATATCAGATTCATCGCGTCGCTTCTGTATAAGGACTCCGCGGGCGAGAGGATCATAAAAGAGATAAGGGAAGAGATAGAAAAAATAAAAATAGCCGCTGAGCTCGTCGGCGTAAGAAAGAAAATATATATCGAGAACGCAAACGAGTATTCGGGCGTCGGCGGCAATACGATAGCGAGCGAGCTTTGTGCGTACGCGGGCGGCGACAACGTTTTTGCGGACAGATCGGCGACGTTTCTCACAAACGCAAAGGAGCTGACGGATAAGGATCCGGAGGCGATAATCGTTCTGACGGACAATACGGAGAAATTCAGCGTCGATTCGGTACGAAAGCGGAGCGGGATCGAAAACGTTTACGCCGTGAGGACAAAGGCGATATACGCGGTGAACAGAACGACGGCTACAAGACCTACGCAGAACATTATATACGCGCTTCGCGATATAGGCGAGGCGCTCAAGGTAACGAAATAAAGGACGGGTTCGGATCATGGTAAAAACAAATATTGCGGAATTTGAAAATTACGGCAGAGTGCTTGAGATGACGGACGGCACGGTCGAGGTCAAGGTGACGCTCGATATAGGACCGCGCGTCATTTACTGCGGGCTTGCCGGAGGTCAGAACGTGTTTTTCTGCGATCTTGAGAGAAACACTAACTGCAGAAAGCCGGAGATGGAGGAGTACTACGGCAGACACCGCTATTGGTATCTGTACGGCGGTTACCGTCTGTGGATGTCGCCCGAGGAATGCCCCGTAACGTATTACCCCGATAACGAAGAGGTTGAGTACGTGATAAAAGGCGATACCGTCATATTCGTCCCGCCCGTGCAGGAGGAAAACGAGCTGCAGATGCTTTACAGCCTGACGCTTTCGGGCGACGGAAAAGTGACCGTCAACAACAGGATGATAAATTTCTCCAACACAAAAAAAGAAGGCGCGGCGTGGTCGCTATGCGCAATGTCGAAAAACTCGTTTACCTTCGGTCTTCAGACGGAGCGCGACACGGGACTTTTGCCGAACAGAACGCTCGTTCTGTGGCCTTACACAAAGCTTGACGACGACAGGATCACCATAAACGACAGACTTATAGCCGTAAGACAGGATCCGCAGGGAGACGGCGCGCTTAAGGTCGGCTTCAATAACGAGGCCGGCGTCGTCATAACGGTGACGGAGGACGGGACGGAGTTTATACAGAGATATAAAACCGACCATCTGACGGGCGTATATCCCGACGGCGGCTGCAGCTGTGAGATATATTCCTGCCCCGATTTCACGGAGGCGGAGGCGCTCTCTCCGCTTCAGACGGTACTGCCGGGACACTGCCTTGACTTTGCCGTGGAGTGGGAGTTAAAAAAGGTAAAAACGGACGAGCGCGACGAGTCTGCGCTCGAAGACCTCATCAAATCCGCCTTGTAATTAGAAAATATTACCAAAAATTCATATTTATTTTTGCATTTTTTATTTACTTTTCGCCAAATATGTGATATAATAAAAATGCGGAGGAAAGTCCGCAGATTACCGTTAGAAAGGTCAGGTAAAGAGTATGAAAATTTTGGTAGTTGCAAAACAGATCGAAATAACCGACGATCTGCGTGAGCTGTTTGACAAAAAGCTGAAAAAGTTTGACAAGTTTTTCGGTTCCGAAACGGAAGCGAAGCTGACGCTCAAGGAACGCAGAAACGACGAAAAAAAGCTTGAGCTCACGATCAACGTGAACGGAACGCTGTTCCGCGCGGAAGAGACCGAACCTACCTTCCAGACCGCACTTGATCAGGCTATGTCTTCGATAGAAAGACAGATCAGAAAACACAAGACCCGCCTGCAGAAGCGTATCAGAACAAAGAGCTTTGATACCGCCATGGCAAGCGTGCCGGACAGCGAGGAGGAGAAGGAATTCGATATCCGCGTCAAGGAGTTTGACATCAAACCCATGACGGCGGAGGAAGCGATCCTCCAGATGAATCTGCTCGACCATTCGTTCTTCGTATTTGAAAACGAAAAATCCGGCAAGATCAACGTGGTCTATAAGAGAGAGGGCAGCAGCTACGGTCTGATAGAGCCCGTTAAATAAAATAAATCGTCATATCGGGGCTGTCGTAAAACGCGGCAGCCTCTTTTTTAAAATCAAAAACCGGGAACTTAGAATTACGGCGGCGGGAGCGAGCCCGCGCCATGCAATTCCTTATTCTGAATCGGATGGTGTTTGTATGAAAGAAATTTTAGAAAAAATGACTCTTGAAGAAAAGGTCGGACAGCTGTTTCTGGCGCACTGTCCGCACGACGGAGCGGAGGAGCTTGTCGAGCGTCTCCACTTAGGCGGACTTCTGCTTTTTGCGCACAATTTTGAGGACAAGGATCCCGATAAGGTGCGTGAATTTACGAAAAACTGCAATTCCCGCTCAAAAATACCGCTTCTCATAGCCGCGGACGAGGAGGGCGGAACGGTCGTCCGCATCAGCAAATTCAGTCAGTACAGAAAAGAGCCTTTCAAATCGCCGAAGGACATTTTCGCCATGGGCGGTTTTGACGCCGTGCGCGCGGAAGCCGAGGAAAAAGCGGAGCTGATGCTGTCAATGGGCGTTAATTACGATCTGGCGCCGGTCTGCGACTACACGGACGATGAAGAGAAGTACATAGCGAAGCGCTCCTTCGGTCACACGCCCGAGATGTGCGCGGAATTTATCAGAACGAGCGTTTCCGCAATGGTCGGGCGAGGGCTCTGCACGTCGTTAAAGCATTTCCCGGGTTACGGCGGCAATTCCGACACGCATCTGAATATGTCGTACGACGTGCGCGAGCTGTCCGAATTTGAGAAAAAGGACTTACTGCCCTTCAAAGCCGGTATAGAAGCGGGCGCGCAAAGCGTTATGATAGCGCACAATATAGTAAAGTGCTTCGATCCCGATTTTCCCGCGTCGCTGTCGTATCCGATACACGGGTATCTGAGAGAAAAGCTGGGCTTCCGCGGCGTTATCATCACGGATTCGCTCACCATGAACGCGATAAGGCAGTTCACTAACGGCGCCGATCCGTGCGTGCGCGCACTGCTCTGCGGAAACGATATGATAATAACCGCGCTGTTTGAGGACGGATACAACCACATTATATCGGCGGTCGAAAACGGCGTCATACCCGAGAGCCGTCTTGACGACGCGGTGAGCAAAATTATTTCAATGAAACGCGGTATAGGTCTTGACATATAAGGTTAACATGTGATATAATATAAAAAATATTACGGAGATTAATATATGAGCTACGCGGATAAGGTTTTTATAGATAACGTTTGCGATATTATGAAAAACGGCGTGTGGGACACGGAGCTTGACGTCCGCCCGAGATGGGAGGACGGGACGCCCGCGCATACCGTCAAAAAGTTCTGCATAGTCAACAGATACGATCTTTCAAAGGAGTTTCCGATCTTAACTATCAGAAGAACGTACATAAAGTCCGCCGCGCAGGAGCTTTTGTGGATCTGGCAGAAAAAATCGAACAAGATATCAGAGCTCGGAAGCCATATATGGGACCAGTGGGCGGATGAAAACGGCACTATCGGCAAGGCGTACGGCTATCAGCTCGGCGTCAAGCACAAATACAAAGAGGGGATGTTCGACCAGGTCGACAGAGTTCTGTACGACTTGAAATACAACAAGGCGAGCAGAAGGATAATAACGAATATCTATAATCACGCCGATCTTTCGGAAATGGCGCTTTATCCCTGCGCTTACAGTATGACCTTCAACGTGTCGGGCGACAGGCTCTGCGGCATCCTCAATCAGAGAAGCAACGATATGCTTGTCGCAAACAACTGGAACGTCGCGCAGTACGCGCTTCTCGTTATGATGATGGCGCAGGTTTCCGGTCTCGTTCCCGGAGAGTTCGTCCACGTCATAGCGGACGCGCACATTTACGACAGACATATACCGATAGTTAAGAAGATAATACAGAACGAGCCGAAGCCTGCGCCGAAGCTCATACTCGACCCCGATATAAAAGATTTCTATCAGTTCACAAAGGACAGCTTCAGGCTTGAAAACTACGAGTATTACGATCTTGACGAAAAGATCCCCGTTGCCGAATAAGGAGACGTACAATGCTTAAGATGATCGTTGCCGTCGCGGACGGCTGGGCGATAGGCTATAAGGGCGATCTGCTCGCCCGTATATCAACGGACCTTAAAAGGTTCAGGGAGCTTACAACGGGCAACGCCGTGATAATGGGCTATAAAACGCTTTTGTCGCTGCCCGGCGGCAAACCGCTCAAAAACAGGGAGAATATCGTTTTATATCCCGACGATATCGAAATAGAAGGCGCGCGCGTCGTTCACAGCCTTGAAGAAGCCGTCTCCGTCTGTTACGACATAAAAGACAAGGACGTTTTCGTCATAGGCGGCGGTTCGGTCTACAATCAGCTTCTTCCTTTCTGCGACACGGCGTATATCACAAAGATAGACAGGCATTATGAAGCCGATACGTTCATATACGACCTTGACAAGCGCGGCGACTGGTATATATACGAGGAAAGCGAGCAGTTTTTCGACACGGACGGTACGCCGTACAGATACGTCACGTATAAACGTAAGATCATAACCTATATAGGCGCCGGTATGATGGCGTCCGCGCTTACGACTCCCGCGTACGATAACGGTATGATCGTAAGACTCGTCGGCACCCCGCTTGACGACGCGATAATAGACAGACTGAGAGAAGACTGCTATCATATGAATATGAAGCGGTATATCCCGAAAACGGAGTTTTACAAATACGGCGAGCTTGACCGTGCGCTTGACGGCGTGAGCGACGTTGTCTGCGGAGTAAGCAGCTTCGGCGTTTCGTGGTTTGCGGAAGAGGTGATACCGCGCCTCAGGCAAGGCACGCGCGTGTTATCCGTCACCAAAGGTCTGCTCGACAACGGCGACGGCACGTTTACCGATTACCCGTCGTATTTTGAGAGTCACACCGACAAAGTTAAATTCGCCGCGGTCGGCGGCGCCTGCACAAGCTACGAGCTGGCGGACAGAAACAGATGCGTCGTGACGTTTTGCAGTCACGATAAACAAACGGCGGAGCACTTCAAAGCGCTTTTGCAGACGGATTATTACCGCGTCGATACGACGGACGACGTGACCGGAGTCGAGACGGCGGTGGCGCTTAAAAACGCATACGCGCTTGCCGTCTCCACCGCCATAGGTCTTGCGCATAAGCGCGACGGAGAGGGCTGCGCGGAGCATTACAACACGGAAGCGGCGCTGTTTGCGGAAAGCCTCAGGGAAATGAAATACCTCCTTTTGAAATGCGGAGGCAGGGACGGCGCGCTTTACGTCGGCGCGGGCGACCTTTACGTTACCGTGTTCGGCGGCAGGACCCGCAGGCTCGGCATACTTCTGGGAGAAGGATATACGGTGAAGGAGGCGCTTGAAAAGCTGTCCGGCGTGACGCTTGAGTCCGTCGTGATCGCAAAGCGTATGTATTCGGGACTAAAAGCGCTCTCGGTAAATAACGCGGAGATAACGAAAAAATGCCCGCTTTTGCTTCATATCGGCGCGGTGCTCTGCGACGGAGCGGAGCTTGATATCCCGTGGGAAAAATTTACGGATTAAGATTTGGAAAATGAGCAGAAAAATAGCGATAGATCTCGGCACCTCTACCATTCAGATATACGTTGAGGGCAAGGGTGTCGTGCTGAACGAGCCGTCCGTTATCGCGGTGGACAGATATCTGAACAAAGTCACACGCGTCGGACGGGAGGCGGCTGAGCTTCTCGGGCGCGAGCCGGAGGGGATCGAGGTCGTGCGTCCGATCAGGGACGGCGTCATAAGCCGCTTCAATCATACGGTCGTGATGCTGGAGCGGTTTTTGCGCAAAAGCTGCGGCAGGTTCCTTCTGCCGCCCGGCGTTGTGATAGCGGTACCGAGCATAGTTACGGACGTTGAGGAGCACGCCGTGCGCGACGCGGCGGTGTCTGCGGGGATGAAGGACCCGTATCTTATCGACGAGCCGGTGGCGGCGGCGATAGGCGCGGGCGCAGACGTTACCGCGGACCGCGGCAGTATGATCGTAGACATAGGCGGCGGGACGACGGATATAGCCGTTATATGCTTAGGCGGTCCCGTCGTATCGTCCTCCATAAGAGTGGCGGGCGATGAAATGACTGACGCGATAGTTAAATACGTAAGAAACAAGTATTCCATTCTGATAGGCGACCGCACGGCGGAGGAGGCTAAAATAGCCATAGGCTCCGTATGGCGCAGAACGGACATACAGACGACGACCGTCAAGGGCAAGAGTCTTAAGAGCAGGGTCCCCGTTATGACGGAGCTGACGTCGAACGATATGACGGAGGCGCTTGAGGAGCCGGTGACCGCGCTGATAGAGGAGATATGCGCCGTTATTGAAAAAACACCGCCCGAGCTTGTGACGGATATAGCGGAAAACGGCATAATCCTGACCGGCGGCGGCTGTCAGATATACGGACTTGACAAGATAATCAAAAGTGTTACCGGACTGCCCGTAAAGGTAGCCGACGAGCCGCTTCTGTGCGTCGTACGCGGCGCGGGCAAGGCGGATAAGGCGGGACTTATCCCGTCAAGAGGAAAATACGGAAAATAATATTTTTAAAATAAACCCGGGAGGAATAAAATGAAAAAACTGTTATGCATACTGCTTTCGGCTTTGTTCGTTCTCGTGATGTTTGCCTCCTGCGCAACGCAGGGCTCCGGCTCGGAAACGACGAAAGCGGAAGGTGAAACGACGACCGTCACGGCGGCCGTTACGGATGCCGAGACAGAGCCAGAGGAGCTTTCAAAAACTGAAAAAGCTCATAAGTTCCTTGACGCTCTTCCCAAAGCCAATTACAACAGAGAATTCAATATACTCTGTATGGCGGGCGTGGGCAACTCCGAAAAAGAGATATGGGCTGAAGACGCCAGCACGGAGCCCATAGAGGACGCGGTCTTCAGAAGAAACGCCGCGATGTTAGACACGTTCGGCGTCACCATAACGAAGAACGCGCAGGCTTCCGTCGTTACGGCTGCGCAGAACGATATCAAATCGAACGCGAAATCGTACGACCTTATCATGGCGAACGGACCCGACACAGGCTCGCTTGCACAGAACGGATATCTCTACAACTTCCTTGATTTATCTGATTATATGAACCTGAACGAGGAATGGTGGGATCCCGGCACGCTGCGCGACTGCGTCATAAACGGCAAGGTCTATTTTATGAACGGCGATATCAACATACTCGATAACGACGTTACGTGGATAATGCTTTTCAATAAAAAGATGGTTGCCGACAACGACCTTGAGGAGCCGTATAAGCTCGTCAAGGAGGGCAAATGGACGCTTGATAAATTCTATGAATACGTTAAGACCGTTTCAAAGGACAACGGCGACGGCAAGTACGACGAAAACGATACCTACGGCTTCCTCACGACGAACGGCGGCGGTCTGACCAACTTCCTCTATACGAGCGACATAAAGACCGTCGATCTGAGAGACGGCGAGCCCCAGGTTGTAATGGGCGAATATCAGGATAAGATATTCGATCTGCTTTCATACTGCAAGAAGCTGATGCACGAGGATAACGTATCGTGGATATCGATCAACAACCCCGCACAGACGAAAGAAATGTTCATGAACAATCAGGGCCTGTTCTATTCCGAGGTTTTAAGCTACATAGTAAACCTCTCGGATATGGATTCCCCGTACGGCGTTCTCCCCACTCCGAAATATGACGAGGCGCAGAAGGATTACAGAACGCACGTCGACGGCGTCGGCTCAATGATAAGCATACCGTCAAACGTCGACAAACCCGACGAGACGGCGTACATAATATAGGCCTTCGCTCTGTATTCGTATGAATACTTAACGCCCGCTTACTACGACGTAACGCTCAAGAGAAAGAAATCGAGAGACTCCGAGTCTTCGGAAATGATCGATATAATCCTGCAGTCGCGCGTATACGACATCGGTTATATCTATTCTTCAATAGGTCTGCCCTCGATATTCAATAACCTCGTGTCGAAGGGAAGCACGGACTTCGCATCCGCTTACAAGAACGCAAGCAAAAAAGCAAACAAGGCGCTTGAAAGCATAATGAAGAAGTACAACAAGATCTGATAACAAAATCGTCAGGGTGAGCCGTCCGGCTCACCCTTTTTTGACCCTGAAAAAGAGGATAAGATCGGGTATCAGGCGATAAAAAAGCCAAGGGAGCGCTTTTTCGGATCAGCCCGGTTTTTTCCCTTATTCGACAAAAAAATAATATTTTTTATAAATTTAGTCTTTACAAATATAGAAATAAATGATATAATACAATGGGATAATAAAAGGAAAGGAGGGGGAATATGAAAAAAGCGCTGTTTTTTCTGCTCGCCGTCATATTTACGGTTTCTTTTTCGCTTTTCGCATCGGCGGACGACGGCGTGACGTATACCCTCTCCGACGACGGTACGTATTATATCCTCACCTCCTATAAAAAGAACGAGGCGGAAGCAAGAATAAGCGCGTCGTATAACGGACTGCCCGTCAGAAAGATAGCCGCGAACGCGTTTTGCGGAAATTACTCCACATATAAGATAGTTATACCCGACAGCGTGGAAGAGATAGACGGCGGCGCGTTTTCCGCCATGGCTTCGCTGTCCGAATTTGAGGCGTCAGGCGCCTTTACCGCGGCGGACGGCGTGCTTTTCACCGGTGATAAAAAAACTCTTGTCAGATATCCGCAGGCGCTGACGGGCGAATATAAGATCCCGTCCGGCGCAAACGTATACGCTCACGCCTTCTCCGGCAGTTCGCTTTCGTCGGTCGATGCGAGCGGAGCGGCGGTCTTAGGCGACTATTCTTTTTATCTGTCGGACGTTAAAAGCGTCACGTTTTCCGCGTCGCTCGATACGGTCGGCGCGCACGCGTTTGAAAAAAGCGCGGTGGAAAAGATCGTTATATCTTCCGCCGCAAAAATAAAAGAGTACGCGTTTTCAACGTGCGAAAAGCTCATTTACGCGGACGTTTCCTCAGCCGTGCTTGACGGAGAGGGGATATTCTTTTCGGACACGTCGCTTCTTGCGGTTTCGTATCCCGCAAGACAGAAAAACGTGCCCGCGCTTACGTTCTGCGGCTGTACGTCGCTTCTGACCGCGCCGGTCGGCAAAGACGTCACGGAAATAGGCGAAAAGGCGTTTTACGGCTGCACGGGCCTTAAGTACGCCGCGACGGGCGGCGCCGCGGCGGCGGAGGACGCCTTCGGTCTCTGCGATAAGGTCAGTGTGACAGACGGCGCGTTTTCTTCCGTTTCAGTCACAGATACGGCCGCGGCGCTTAAAGTTAACGAAGAATTCACGGTGCTTGACGGAAATAACTCGGATCTGATCACCCGATCGCACATAATAAGAATTAACGGCGGCAAAATAACCGCTTTGAGTGAAGGTGTCGCCGAGGTCTACGCTGTAAGCCGTGCGGGCGGCGACTGCAGAGTCGTCACCGTTACTGTATCGGACGGCGCGGGCGTTATAGAGTCCGATCATCCGTACGGCGCGGGCAGAGTCTCATACGTTTATACGGTCCCGGGCTCGCCGGACCGCATATCCGTCACGTTTTCCTCCTCAGACAGTCTTTCCCTGTCCGATTCTTTGTCCGTTTACGATAAAAACAACAACTGCTACGGCATTTTCACCGGGAGCAAATCCGCGGGCAGGACCGTATTCATAGACGGCGATACCGTGAGGGCAGAGCTTATTTCGGCTCAGGGCGGAGGTTACGGCTTCCGCATAGTTTCCGCGGTTCCGGTGTCGTCGCTTGACGCGGTTACGGGGATCTCGCTTATCGAAAGCGTAACGATGAACGTATCGGAGAAGCGCGATATCGACGCTCAAGTGATACCCGCGCGCGCTTTTCCGGACGAGCTTGTTTACGTTTCCGGAAACAAGGACGTCGTCGCCGTATCGTCCGACGGCATACTTACCGCGACCGGAGCCGGTGAAACAAAGGTTACCGTTTATTCCGTTTATTACGGCGTGTTTGCGGAGTGTACCGTAAAGGTGAACGGCAGGATAACAGAGGAGCCCGACTTTGAATATGAAATAAGAGACGGCGGCGCTTACATAACGCGCTACGGCGGTTTTGATAAAAACTGCGTCATACCGCCCTCGATAGACGGATTTACCGTTATCGGCATAGCGGACGGCGCGCTTTCATACGGAAAGATCAAAAGCGTGCATATCCCGGAAACCGTGCGCGATATAGCGCAGACCGCTTTCAACGGCTGCAGCGCTCTGACAAGGATCACGGTCGATCCGGGCAACAAGGTGTATTCCGCAAGGGACGGAGCGCTTTTAAGCTCCGACGACACGCTGCTTATAAAGGCGGCGCCCGGCATATCGGGAGAGTACACGATACCCGAAACGGTAAAGGAAGCGGCGGACGGCGCGTTTTCGTACTGCTTTAAGATCGATACCGTAAACGTCGGCGGCGGCGTTGTATCACTGTCCGGCGCTTCGTTTGCGGGCGCATCGTCTCTGAAACGCATAAACGCGGATAACGGCGCTTACACGTCGGTCGACGGTGTGCTTTACACCGCGGACAAAAAAACGCTCGTGTTTTTCCCCGCGGCTATGAACATACATACGTACACGGTCATACCCGGGACGGAGAACATAGGCGCGTACGCTTTTTACGGCGTAATGAATCTTTCCGGCATAGTCTTGTCGGAGTCCGTCCGCAATATAGACGAGCTTGCGTTATGCGACGCGTATTCCGTCGCCGGGATCTCGGTCAATTCTTCAAATATCGTTTACACGGCGGACGGCGGCAGTCTGTTTGAATTCGGCGCGCTGAAATTCGTACCTAAAACGGTAACCGGCGTTTATACGGTCCCGAAAAACACGTACAAAATACTGCCTTACGCGTTTTATAACTGTTACGCCGTTGAGGACGTGGTTTTTGCCTCCGGTGTGACGGAGATAGGAGATTTTGCTTTCGGCAACTGCAGGAGCCTTTGCAATCTGTATCTTCCGCAGACGGTCAGAAAAATAGGGTACGACGCGTTTTATAACGACGCGCTGCTCACGGTCTATATACCGGGAAGCGCTGAAATAACGTATCTTTCATCGTGCAGGGTGCTGTGCGAAAACGGTTCGCCCGCACACGTATACTGCGAAAACAACGGCGTGGAATATGATTTTACGTACTATTCCGAGCACGGTCTGTATTCAGTTTATTCCCCCGTCCGCGCCGCCGTTCGCGTCGTTGAGGACAAGGACCCCGTTTATATCTCAAAGGTCAGAGCCGTATCGGGGCAGGGAATAAAGACGTATGCTGTATATATGCAATCGGACGAGCTCGGGCTTCCCGCCGGAGAATACGCGCTGAAAAGACAAAGCACATCGTCAAAACGGTATTTCTTCCGCGATAACGTTCTGACGGAAACAGAGCAGAACGCACTTGGCATATACAGAAGATACATAGAGCATATAATCGAGTTCACAGGCGAAACGGCAAAAGCGGCGATCTTTGTAAAAACTCCGCCCGACAAAGCGGAGTATCAGAAATACGAAGAGCTTGAGTGTGCCGGGCTTTCGCTTTACTATACGGGAGAAGACGGCTTGACGACCGTTATATACGACGGATTTGAAATGGAAGCCGACACCTCGACAGCGGGCAAAAAGAAGGCTCTGATAAAGTTCAAAGATCTGAGTACGGAAACGGAGATAACTGTCATTACGGCGTATCTCACCGGTACGGTCGAGATAACGGGCGATCCGAGGTATAATATAACGCTGACGGCGGACGTTTCAAAGCTTTTGCCGGCAGGCGTACCGCTTTCATACAGGTGGTACAGAGACGGCGAGATCATTCCGGGAGAAGACAAACAGACTTACACGCCCGCCCGGGAAGATATAGGAAAGACGCTGACCGTCACGGTTCGTTCCTCCTCCGATATAGAGGGAGAGATAACGAGCGCGGGTGTTAAAATAAACAAAGCTAAGGCGCAGATACCGCCTAAGCCGGAAATAGACGCATCAAGCATGAATTCCGTAACGCTCAAACCCTTCGACGGATGCGAATACAGACTGTCGTTTGAGGGCGAATTTACGGATAAAACGGAATTCACCGGTCTGACGCCGAATACGACTTACGTGTTCTGCCAGCGGTACAGGGAAACGGATACGACGGAGCCGTCGCCCGTATCGAGCATATCGTTCAAAACTCCGGAGCCGCTTAAAATAAGGTCCGACGTTTATTTCCTCAATACGGCAAACCGGACGGTGAGCCTTGTGGAGCCTAAGACGACGGCAAAGGATTTTATATCGAATTTCAAGGACGGCGAGTATTTGTCCGTTTACAAAAACGGCGAGGAGATGGACGCGTCCGATATGATCGGAACGGGATGTGAAATAAGGCTTTACGTCGACGGCGTCATGTACGATAGTTACACGGTCGCGATAACGGGCGACGTGAACGGCGACGGTAAGATAACGATAACGGACTATCTGCAAATAAAAGAGCGTATCTTAAATTCAAAGACGCTTTTAAAGGAAAAGGAATACGCGGCAGACGTTAACGGCGACGGCAAGGTGACGATCACGGACTATCTGCGGCTGAAATTCTGCATACAAAACGGACAGTCGCCCGAACAGAACAGGTATTGATATGACAAGAGGCTATATGAAAAGATTTGTTTCAATAATACTGATAACCGTATTCGCCGCGCTTCTTTCGGTCTGCGGAAGAGCCGATTTCCGCGCATCGTTTTCTTTGACGGGCGCTTCCTCCGCACGCGCGGGGGAAAACATCACGGTGGCGTTCAAAGCCGACGGCAACGGTATCTGCGGCATACTTGCCGAAATATCTTATGATACGTCTTTATTGACGTACAGATCGTCGTCGGGCGCTCTTTCGGACTGGAAGGTGGAGGTTACGGAGAAGGACGGCAGGCTGCAGATCTGGGCGGAAGAGAACAACAGCTTCAGATCGCCGATAAAATCTCAGCAGACTGTAATAAATCTCAGCTTCAGGGTCTTTTCAAACGCAAAAACGGGGGACAAATTCACAGTAAACGCCGATATACAGCAGGTATCGGATACGGAAAACGAGCTTTCGGGACTTAACGCGTCTTATTCCGGCACGGTCGCAAGACCGCTTTCGACCGACAGCAAGCTCAGGTCTCTGTCGGTAGACGGATATACCCTTACGCCCGAATTTTCCGCAAATAAAACGGAATACGAGATAAACGGAGAGGTGGAATACACTCTGTCCGCTCTCAAAATAACCGCCGCCGCAAACGACGGCGAGGCAAAGGTGGATATCAGCGGCTCGAGACTGTCCGTCGGCTCAAACACCATACGCATAAAGGTCACCGCGGAGAGCGGAGATACTACGACGTACACGATAAAGGCGAGGATGAAGCAGGACCCTGATTACGTTAAGTCATCAGACTCCTCTCTGTCGTCTATATCCGTATCGGAGGGAAGGCTGTCGCCCGCGTTTTCTCAAACAACGTATTCTTACGTCGTGTACGTCCCGTTTGAGGTCGAAACGGTAAAGGTCAGCGGCACTCCGGCCGATAAGAAAGCAAGCTGTGAAACGTCCGGCGAAAACGCGCTGACAGTCGGCGAAAACGTGATAACCGTTATCTGTACCGCCGAGAACGGCGCCAAAACCGAATACTACGTAAACGTCATAAGGATGGAAAAGTATATCACGGAGACGGACACGGATACCGGGACGGAGACCGTGACCGATACGGATACGGAAACGGATACCGATACCGGACCCGAAACGGAGCCGGATATACAGACGGATACGGAAACGGAGCCTTTGCCCGTCACGGGAAGCGTGACTGACGACACCACGGCGGAAGAAGAGACGGAGACATTGCCTCTTGATACGACGGAGACGGAGGAGCCGGTAAATACAAAGGTCCCCGTGTGGGTGGTCGTCGCAGCCGCTGTCGGCGGTATAATCATAGGCGCGTTCAGCTGCGTGCTCGTACAAAATTCCATAAAGGAGAGAAGATAACTTGTCCGACGTTATATCAGTAAAAGCTCCCGCAAAGCTTAATTTATTCCTTGAAATAGGAAAAAAGCTGTCAAACGGGTATCATAATATAGAAAGCGTTATGCAGAGCGTTACTTTATACGACGTACTGCGCATAAAAAGAAGCGACGGCGGCATATCATTTGACTGCAGCAGCAAACGCCTCGTGTACGACGGAAATCTTGTCATAAAAGCGGCAAAGCTGTTTTTTGAGGAAACGGGGATATCGCCGTGCGTTTCGATGTTTCTTGAAAAACACATACCCGTATCCGCGGGACTCGGCGGCGGCTCGACGGACGCCGCGGCGGCGCTTTCCGCTCTGAACGGTATGTTCGGACGTCCTCTCGACAGAGTCTCGCTTTCCGCTTTAGGTAAGAAGATAGGCGCGGACGTCCCGTTCTGCATCAGACGCGGCATCTGTCTCGCGCGCGGGATCGGAGACGAGCTGGAGGAGCTTGACGAACTGCCGCGCTGCAGCTTCGTTATAGCCAAAGGCGGCTCCACCGTTTCAACGAAAACGGCGTACGAAACGCTTGATACGATAGAACGCGAATGCCGCCCCGTATCGTCGATAATGAACTTTATAAAGAGCAGGGATCTGCACGGTATCGCAAAAAATCTGTATAACGGTTTTGAGATAATAAAAAGCTTTGACGATAAGATAAAGAATATAATGCTCGAACACCATGCTCTGAACGCTCTGATGAGCGGCAGCGGACCGTCCGTTTTCGGTATGTTTGAAAATGAAGCGGACGCGCTGGCGGCAAACAAAAAACTGCGCAGTCTCGGCTTCACCTGCTTTGTATGTTCACCGGAATACGATATTCCGAGATCATAAATATAATATTGCCGCAAATGCGGCAGAGGAGGAAACTATGTCTGTAAAAAAATACGTCGCTGAATTCATCGGTACCGCAGTCCTCGTTTTATTCGGATGCGGCGCCGCGGTAACGGCAAACACGCTTATCGGCAATACGGGTCTTACAATCCCTCTTGCGATGTCAACGCTTCTGATTGCGTTTGCGTTCGGTCTCGTTATCGTCGCCATGGCTTATTCAGTCGGCAACGTGTCGGGCTGTCACATCAACCCCGCCGTTTCGCTCGCCATGCTGATAAACAAAAAGATAACCGTTAAAGATTTTATCGGTTATATCGTCGCTCAGTTCTTAGGCGGTCTCGCGGGCGCCGC
>CACZOH010000108.1 GCA_902782785.1 uncultured Ruminococcus sp.
CTCTATCGAACCTATGTGCGTATCGAACGAAAGCCCGTCCGCTTCCTGTACGTTGAATACGAATATATCGAGCTTTCTCTGCGCGGTGATCCTGCTGTCAAGCTGGCGCAGGGAGCCTGCCGCGGCGTTTCGCGGATTTGCGAAAAGCGGTTTTTCGTTTATCTCCTGCAGCTTGTTCAGCTCTTCAAAGCTCTTTTTCGGCATATAGACCTCGCCGCGCACTTCAAGAAGCGGCACGCTCTGCGTTAAATGAAGAGGAACGGAGCCGACGGTTTTCAGATTTTCCGTCACGTTTTCGCCCTCAAACCCGTCGCCGCGCGTCGCACCCTGTGTGAAAACGCCGTTTTCATAATGCAGGCAAACGGAAAGCCCGTCTATTTTCGGCTCGACGGAGAACGAAAGGTCGCCGTACTGCTTCATATCGCGCACGAAATCCGATACGGCGTCGAAGTCGAAAACGTCGTCAAGACTGCCCATCCTGTTTCTGTGCCGCACCTTTTCAAACTTATCGAGCACAGCGCCGCCCACACGCTTTGTCGGCGAGGTCGGGCTGTCGAATTCGGGATGAGCCTCCTCAAGCTTTTTAAGCTCGTCAAACATCGCGTCGTATTCAAAATCGGAGATCTCCGGCGCGTCGTAAACGTAGTATTTTACCGAATGATAATGAAGCTTCTCTCTTAATTCTTCTATTCTTTTTTTTATATCCATATTATTTCTCTATCACAAGTCCGTCGTAGCTCATAATAAAGCCGTACGGCTTGACTTTTTCGGAAAATCTCTCGTACGTCCAGTCGCCGTCTGGTTCTCTTAAGCTGTTGTGGCTGAAATGGTGGCTTATAAACACGGTATCGTCCTTGACGCATCCGTTTTCCTCAAGCCTGTTTTTTACTTTCAGATTGGCGGAAAAGCCCATGTGTCCCGTTTCGCAGTCGCGGAAGCCCATGGTGCAGTCGAGCGAAACTATATCGAGCTTTATCCCCTTTAAATAATCAAACGTTTTTTCGGGGAACACGCCCGTGTCGTTGCCGTAAAGCAGTCTTTTGCCGTCCTTTTCTATAAGGTAGATATAAGCGTCCTCCGGCAGGCAGTGTATGACAGAGAGGGGAGTTACGGTATAATCGCCCGCCTTGAACGGCACGTACGGAGGAACGTACGTGAAGTCTATGCCGTGCAGCGCCAAATCATCGCCTAACGCCTGTCTTATCCCCGCCTCTATATTGCGGTTTCCGTAGACTTTGAGCGGCGCTCTGTCGTCCGGCAGAATGCAGAACGCGGGGGCGCGCCTGAATTCAAGCTCGTGCGGGCAGAAATGGTCGCTGTGCGAATGGGTGATTATGACGTATTTTACCTCGTTAAGCCTTATCCCGAGCGAAAGCGTGCCTGTATATGTGTCGGGCGAGAAGTCTATCAAAAGGTCGTTATTCACTATCGCTCCGCTTCTTCTGCGCAGCTCTTTACCGCCCCTCTTTCTTGCGTTTTCGCAGAAGGAGCACTCGCAGAAAAGCGCGGGTACGGCTTCCGCCGCGGCTGTGCCTATGTAAGTCAGCTTCATATCGTTTCTCCGTTTCTTTATTACTATTATTTATATTATACACTAATTTCTTATAATTTTCAAGTACAAACACAAAAAAATTATAAAAACCGCTTGACAAAAACGCGATCATATGATATTATTGTACTAACAGAATAACACAATAAGGAGGAAATGCGGTATGAACACATCGGATATGCGCCCGGTATACGTCCAGCTGATAGACAGGATATATACGATGGTTTTATCCGGACAGTATCCGCCGGGCGCAAAGCTGCCTACGGTCAGGGATCTTGCGGAGATGATGCAGGCAAACCCGAATACGGTGCAGAGAGCGTTGTTTTATCTGGAGGAGCAGGGAATAATATATACGCAGCGCACCACGGGAAAATTCATAACGGATGATACGAATGCCATAGAGCGTGTCAGAAGATCGCTTGCGGGCGTTTATTCCGCGGAATACTTCCGCAAAATGCAGCAGATAGGCATAAGCAGAGAAGAAGCTAAAAGAATAATAACGGAGGAAAAGGAGTAAAAATATGGCGCTGATAGAATACAGAAACGTAACAAAGCAGTACAAAGAGATTAAAGCGCTTGACAACGTGAGCCTCGATATCCCCGGGGGACGCATAGTCGGTCTGCTCGGGCCGAACGGATCGGGCAAAACGACGCTTATCAAGCTCACGGTCGGACTGCTCACGCCCACGTCGGGCACGGTCACGGTGGACGGAAACAAACCGGGACCGGAAACAAAAGCGATAGTCGCGTATCTTCCCGAGCGCTCTTATATGAGCGAATGGATGACGGTAAACTCGTTTATCAGTTATTTTGCGGATTTCTATTCTGATTTTGACAAGGTCAAGGCGGCGGAAATGCTTGCAAGGCTCGGCATAGACCCGCGCCGCACGCTCAAGACTTTATCAAAAGGTACAAAGGAAAAGGTCCAGCTCGTGCTCGTTATGAGCCGGGCGGCAAAGGCGTATTTTCTTGACGAGCCTATCGCCGGCGTCGACCCCGCGGCAAGAGACTTTATTCTGAATACGATCATAAGGAATTATTCTGAGAGCGCGTCCGTCATAATCTCGACGCACCTGATCTACGATATAGAAAACGTGCTTGACGACGCGGTGTTCATACGCGACGGCAGAATAGTTCTGGCGGACAGCGCGGACAACATAAGAGAACAGTACGGAAAATCCATAGATATGCTTTTCAGGGAGGTATTCAGATGTTAGGCAAGCTGATGAAATATGATATGAAGTATATGGCGCGGATACTTCCGTGGCTGTAC
>CACZOH010000109.1 GCA_902782785.1 uncultured Ruminococcus sp.
GCAGTCGGTATGGGGGCTTCGGTTGTATTCTATGTGCGTTCTGCCAGACTCATCCAATCGCTGGAGAAACAGCTGGAAACCATGAACAAGAATCTCAAAGCGTTTATTGCCCCAGACAGTTCCCCTCTGGGGAACTTTTCAACAAAATTGTGGGAAGCCAATCGTTCCGTGAAAATGATACAAAGTCAGATCGCACTTTACGAGGGGTTGATCATTGACGAGGAAAGTACGGCAATCAAGTGGTATCATTCTGAGGAACGGAAAGCACAAATTCGTGCTGAAACAAAGGTCAAGGTTGCCGAGTACAGAGGAAAGCTCAAAACACTCGAAATCAAATTGAATAAAGTGGAGCCTCAATATAAACTTTACGAATCTTTGATGAAAGATACAAAGGCGGAAATCTCTGCCAGGGAAGCCGCGATCGCGTCGAAGAAATCTCAGATCGCGACACGGAGCCGCTTAAGCAAGGGCCTGATGGCGGGAAGCACCATTCTGACTCTTGCCATCGCCGGCTTCACGGCATATATGGTCTACAAGGATTACAAGGCAATGGCCGACCGCTACAAAGTTACGTTCACCGTCATACCGCGCTATATGATCGACTCCAAGGACCTCGTCAGCTACAACGATAAAGGTGAAAAGATCGTTCTGAAAAACCAGAGCGCGTATTATACTGCGGCGCTCTGCAACAGAAAGAGCGGCGACGAGTACTTTGAGACCGTCGGCGACGTGGGTGATTTAAACGGCGACGTCGGAAAACAGTGGCTCGCGCTGTACTACGAAAAAAACGAGAACAAGCAGCCGATCCTTGTCGACTCTATCCTGATCACAAACAAACAGGAGATCCCGTCCGGCTATCAGAACGGTATCCATATGTTCGGGACAGAAGCCGCGCTCAATTTGAACAACAATCTTTACTGTTGGAATTCCGGCGCGCCCTCCATATTCGTTTATTTCAAGCTTGACCCAATAAAAGTAAGCGCCACCGGTTCGGTATTCTCCCCCGGCACAGCCGCGATATTCGGCCTGGGCGGTATCGTGATCGGATCTCTTGCTACCGCGCTGATAATGACGCTTGTAAAAAAGAAAAAAGAAACCACCGTTGAAGCGTGATTTAAAAGGCGGATACATAATAAACCATTTTCAAAAGTTTACGGAGAAAAAAATGAAAACGTTATTTAAATGCCTGATTGCAGCTCTGCTTTCCGTTATTATCGCGGCACAGATACCGGTAGAGACGTTTGCAAAGACTACAACCGGAAAGTATATCTCGGAGATAAAGCTCGGCATCGGAAACAGCGCCTCGGAGGCGGAGGCCGCGCTCGATGGTTATGAGATATTGAAGGACTCAAACGGCAATTACGTCGACCTTAACAGGGACGCCGGTACGACCAACATAGGCGGCAATGGAAACCGCGTAGTCTATCTCGGCTATACCAGGACAAACAATTCATTCGACGCGATAACCGATCTTTCCGTCATGAATATGAAAGGCGGCTACAGCGTACCGGATTATGAGAGTCTGATCAAGAAATACCGCAGCGAGCAGATAATTCCTTACGTCGAAAATTTGCTGACCGTTATCGGAGAATACCGTAATAATTATAATTCGGAAAACATAAAAAACAGCGCAAGAGCAAGACATATTCACGATTTGCTTAACAAGCTGACCGACGACGACTGCGGCGGCGCAGGTCTCGGGGATCTTTTGCTGAACACAACGAAGTATGAGATGGGCGACGAGGCTTATAACGCGCTGTCCGATTCGGAAAAAAACAAACACGCCGATATCGTGACCATAGTGGAGCAGTCTAACGGACAGGCGACGCTTATGATGAATACCCTTTTGCTTCGCGCCGCCGATACGGGCGAGGATACGTGGATAGACCGTTTTGCAAATACGACGTACGACGATCTGCTGGATGAAACGGGTATGACGTATTCAAAAGCGAAAAAGGAAGTCAACAGACTGTATTACGACGACGCGATACGTCTGCTCGATATGTGGGATACGTTCAAAAATCAGCTCGACGGATATGACGACGCGCTTAAAACGCTTGAAGAGGAAGCAAAAAAGGATCTTTCTGCCGAGAACGCGATAATCGAGAAATTCAAACCCGAAACCGCTTCCGATAAAGAGATCGAAGAATACGCGGACGCCGTGGCGGAGGTGTCGCACAGCGCTGAGGTCATGTCAAACGCATATTCCGACGTACTGTGCCATGATTATCTTGAAAGCGTGAAGTATGAAGACGGTACGCTTGTCGATCTGTTCACAATGCCGTCGGCGGACGTGGAGAGCGATATAACAATGATATATCCGTTTGTCGCGGCGCTGTCAGACGGGCAGCGGGCGGGTCTTGAA
>CACZOH010000110.1 GCA_902782785.1 uncultured Ruminococcus sp.
CCATATTTTACCGTTTTCGGTTATTTTCTGACCCTATTATACTACCTTTTTCGGTAATTGTCAATAGTTTTCGGAAAATTTTTTCAACTTTTTTTTCTAAACCTATTGACAAACGCGTTTTTTTGGTATATTATATTACCGAAAAGATGATTTTATGACGGGAGAACTGTTATGGAATGGTTTGAAAGAGTTAAGGAATTAAAAAAATCAACGGGTATAAACACAAAGGAGCTTTCGGAAAAGGCCGGCGTACCGCTCGGAACGCTGAACAAGCTTTTGTCCGGGCAGACGGAAAAGCCGAAGCTCGACACGCTTGAAAAAATAGCCGCCGCGCTCGGCACGACGGTAAAATATCTGTCGGACGGCGAAGACGACGCGGAGATATCGACAATAACGGAAAAATTCTCGCGTCTCGACGCGCGCGGACGCGAGGCGGTCATGAAGACGGCTGACGCGGAGCTTGCGCGTATGGAGACGGAGGCGAGACGCGCCGCGTCCGACGTGGGATTGAAGAGAAAAATATTCATTTACGACGTACCGGTATCCGCCGGTCTCGGCTCGTTCCTCGATTCGTCGCACTCGACCGCCATTTCCCTCGTCGTCAACGACGTTACTGACAGGGCGGATTACGCCGTGCGCGTTTCCGGAGACAGTATGGAGCCGCGTTATTTCAATAACGATATAGTCATAGTGGAATCCTGCGGCGAGATCCCCGTAGGCAAGGTCGGCATTTTCTTATACAACGGCGAAAGCTACATAAAAAAATTCGGCGGCGACCGTCTCCGCTCCGTCAATCCGAAATATAAGGATATTGTATTCAAAGAAAACGACGACGTGCGCTGTCTCGGTCTTGTCCTGGGCACCATAAGCAAATAAGCGCGGATATGATCGTATTGGAATTTCTGCTTGAAATATTCGGAGAATCTTTTATAGATATGTCGCAGGCGTTCGTGCCCGGCAGGATAATAAGCGAAAAGGCGCGGAAGGTTATAAAAACAATATCGGCCGTCATCGCTCTTCTCTTTCTGATATGTCTTCTGACCGGTCTCGCTCTCATAAGCGAAGAGACTGAAAAATACAAGGATATCGGCTTTGTCCTCGTCGTCGTCTTCGCGGTATATTTCGTCGTTATGATAATTGCCAACATCATCAGGCTTATAAAAAAGCATTCTTCAAAAAAATAACGTCTTCATTACGTTTAACGGGCGGTCTTTGACCGCCTTTTTGTTCATATAATTTTTATTTAGAAAAATTAAAAAACTATTTTCATTCGGTTATTGAAATATATATATGATATGTTATAATAAAAATATATTATAAAAAGGAGATATCGTAAATGAAAAAACACATATCCGTTTTAAGCGTTATTCTGCTCGCCGTTATTATTCTTTCGTCCGCCGCGCCCGCGGCCGCGCTCGACGCCGGCAAATTCGAGGCGCGCGACGTGACGACGTACATTTTCAGTATGGATGATACGACGACGCTGACGCTTTTATTCAACCGCGATCTGCCGGAGATACCTTACATAAATATTCTCGACTATTTCAAATTCACCAGAACCGCTGAATGCAAATATGAATATGAAAAAACCGGTGACGGTACGTACAGGATATCAAACGAATTCGGAGCAATGACCGTCGATACCGTAAACGACACAGCGGTCATTGAAAACAGCGAGAGCTTTTTTTCGGCTTATTTATACCGTCCCGAAGGCTCTGATTTTGATTTCGATCAATTTATGTGGGGCGATGCGTATTTCGTCGGGGAATATTCTCCGCTTTCCCTCGATTTCGGCAAATACGGCATTGATATAACGGAAAAAGACGGATACGTATATTTTCCCGTTTCCATACTGAACGATATCGGGGCCATGACATATCTGGCGGCGGAATACATAGACGGGTGTCTGTATTTTACGGAAACGATGCTTTCTCCCGACGGTTATTTTGACCGTTCTTCCGTTTACGATATGGCGGAGCGCCGGGAAGCTTTCGCGGAATTTACGTACAACGAGCTTTGTTTCCAGTTCGATAACTTCTACGGATGTCCGTCCGCCGCGCCGATAGCGCCGCTGATAGAGGAAATGGGCTTTGACAAAGCGCTCGACGCGTTCGACGACGAGACGAGGCTCGCAAAACAGCTTCTGAAATCAACGTCGCCCGTTGATTTTCACCTCGGTCTCGTCATAATAACAAAGGCGTTTTTCGACGGAGGTCACTCAATTATGGCGTCTGACGTACTTTACGAAGCACCTCGCGATTCGGAACTGTCTCAATTATTTACTTATAATATGACGAACAATACCGAAGAAAACTGGACGATTGCAAACAGAAATCTGAATCTGTGTACTACCTTAGGATTTGCATACCTCAATCAACTGTTCGGCACAAAGGAAAATAGTATGAAACAATACGAAAAGGCGCTTGAATGGGAGGATATCGCATATCTTACGATATGCGGGAACACGGCGGTATTTTCGTTTGAAGTATTTGATTACAGCGTGCTCAGACCGTTTATGCAGTCACTTGAATACGCAAAGGAGCAGGGTGTAAAGAATTTCGTAATAGACCTGACGACTAACGGCGGCGGCGTTACGCTCTACGCTTATTTTATTGCTATGATGACGAATAAAAACACTCGCAGCGCGACCGTGGATCTTTACAATTACTATCAGAATACGAAAAATACGCTGAAGGAAACATATAAGGTGGATCTCAATCTTGACGGAGTATACGACGAGCTCGACAAGAATCTGATATACGACTTTGATTTCGCGATCCTGACGTCGTCTTACACCTTTTCAAGCGCAAATGCTCTGTCAGTTTATGCAAAAGATAACGGAATTATGATCATAGGCGAAACGAGCGGCGGCGGTACGTGCGCCGTCAACACTTTTTACACTCCGGCGTGCGAAACGATGAGAGTATCCATATTCAGCAAATTCATACATCAGAACGGCGAGGATGTTGACAGCGGCGCCGAGGTCGAAGTCGATCTGAGAAAACCGTATACCGGCGAGTTCGACGCCGAAATATTCGGTACGGATGATCCTTCCGAATTCGGCTTTTACGATTACGACGACTTTTACGATTTTGAAGCGCTGGGAAGATACATAGACGAGTTTTATGACAAGGGCGACGTAAACGGCGACGGCGTCAAGAACAACAAGGACGTTATCGCGCTGTTCAAATATGTATCCGAAAACAACGAATACGTCGCGTCTTACGACATAAACAGCAACGGAAAAATAAACAATAAGGACGTTATCGCCCTGTTCAAAACCGTAAGCGCGGCGTAAAAAAAGGATCCGGATCGATCTGAATCCTTCAGCCGCAAACCGTCACCGCTCCGCCGAGATCGATCAGAGGAGCGTTATAAAGCTCATAAATTTCTGCACCGTGTCCGTGCAGAAATTTTTTTATGCTCTCCCCGTCCTTGTGATATGACAAAGAGCCGAAAAAGTACACGTCGCCGCCGTCACAAAACGACGCGCCGCCGATGAAGCCGCAGTCGTAACCCGGCAGAGCTATATACCCGGGGCTTATCCGAAGCGTATCGTAACCGAGGCTTTCAAGCGCGGATAAGATACCTTTGTCCGCGGATACGGCAAAATCGCGCCCCACAAGCGCGGAACAGCGCGTATATCCCTGCTTTACGTTTATTATCCTCTTTGTTTTCGCGCGGGCGGTAATATGCTTTTCAAGCCCTATGACAGCGGTCCCCGCGTCTATGAAATCAAGCAGGACGTCAAACGGATATTCTCCCCCGTACTCCTCGTCCGTCAGTACGGGATCGGCGCCGCAAAACAGCTCCCTGTTTTTTTCGTAATAAGACCGCGTTGTGATAAGGCGCCCGTCAAGGACGCCTGTGAGCATATCCGCGTGCTTCGATACGGGCGCAGGAAGAGCGCCGCACGGCGGCAAAAGCCGTATATCATATTTTACCGACAGCTTCTCTCTTGCGATATCCGGCAGATCCGAGCTGACGAAAAGTATTTTTTTCATAAAATCCCGTCACCTTAAACGGAAACAAGGCTGTCGCTTTCGCGGCAGCCTCTTTTCACATTGAATTTCAATCAGATGGCTCTCGTTATTTTTCCGGAGCGCAGGCAACGTGAGCAAACGTTGACAGTCTTCGGTGTTCCGTCAACAACGGCTTTTACGCGTCTGATGTTGGCTTTCCACGCTCTGTTGGTCTTGCGGTTGGAGTGGGATACGTTGTGTCCGAACGTTACGCCCTTTCCGCATATACTGCATTTTGCCATTTTAACACCTCCAAATCGGTAAGTAGAATTCGTTTTTTTAACAAGCGAGGGTTATTATATCACAAAAAATTGCAAATTGCAATACGTTCCATAAAAATTTACAATTTTATTTTGTACCGAACAGTCTGTCGCCCGCGTCGCCGAGACCGG